>CAYJOZ010000044.1:0-11754 GCA_964371925.1 uncultured Treponemataceae bacterium
TTAATGGAACACACTATAACGACACAACAAGGCTATTGGGCGATTATGGCTCAACATTATATATAATTGAAAAAGAAACATGATGGCGCGCCTCTAACGCAGTTATTATATAAGGAGAAAAGATGAGCAATGTAGCACAAATTAAAAAGAATAGGTTCTTTTTTGGCTTAGGCACGGTTGGAAGGGACATGGCATACACGATTGTAAGCATGTATCTCATGTTTTATTACACAGATATTATGAACTTATCAAATTCAGCTATTGGATGGATAACAGGATTTATGTTTTCCTTTCGAATTTTTGATGCATTGAATGACCCAATTATGGGAACAATTGTAGATAACACTAAAACGCGCTGGGGAAAATTTAAACCGTATATTGGGCTTGGGGCCTTTACTTCCGGTGTGTTAACCATTATCCTTTTTACCGACTTTGGACTAGAAGAAACAGGCATTATCGCACTTTTTGCTATTGTATATTTATTCTGGGGAATTAGTTTTACAATTAATGATATTTCATACTGGTCTATGATGCCTACTCTTTCTAAAGACCAAAAAGAGCGAGAAAAAATTGGATCTTTTGCGCGCATTTGTGCAAACATTGGTTTGTTTAGTGTTGTAGTTGGAATTACGCCAATTACAAACGCATTAGGGCAAATATTTGGGAGTATGAAAACAGCCTACACCGTGTTTGCACTTGGTATAGTTGCACTTTTATGGGGATTCCAGTTATTTACTCTTCTTGGAGTAAAAGAAGAAAAAATAGAAAAAACCCCTGAAAAAACAGACTTAAAAGGAATGTTAAAAGCTCTTTTTAAGAATGATCAATTATTGATAACTGCCGTTGCAATGGCTCTTTTTATGATTGGGTATAATATTACAACAATATTTGGACTCCATTATTTTAAGTATATTTTTGGTGATGAGTCTATGTATTCTATTTTTGCACTTGTATTAGGTGTTGCACAGCTTTCCGCTCTTTCTGTTTTCCCACTTTTTTCTAAGAAATTTACTCGAAAACAATTATACATGTATTCAACTATCTTAGTAATGGTAGGATATTTAATATTCTTTTTCTCTCCACAAAGCATAGCCTACATTATTGTTGCAGGGCTTTGTATCTTTTTTGCGCAAGCTTTTATTCAATTACTAATGCTAGTTTTCCTTGCAGACACTATTGAATACGGAGAATGGAAACTTGGAAAAAGAAATGAATCTATTAGTTTTGCAGTCCAACCTTTTATAAATAAAATGGGTGGTGCTGTAGGCTCTGGTGTTTTAGGTATTACGGTAATTTTATCTGGAATGAATACCGCAACATCAGCAGCAGACATTACTTCCTCTGGGGTCTTATTAGTAAAAACTGTAATGCTTCTCGTTCCTCTCATTATAATTTCAATTAGTTTTGTTATTTACGCGAAAAAGTTTAAAATAGACAAAGAATTTTACGAACAGATACTTAAAGATTTAGAAAAAAGGAAGAACTAAAGCTTATAGTGTTTTTATGTAACTATATCACAATTACACACCTTGACAAAGGATATTGTACCTGTTAGAATTATTTATATAAATTTATATTCATTATTAGGAGTAAAAAATGAAAAAACTTGTTGGAGGACTTGTCCTTATTATTCTTGCATTCACTGCAATAGGTTGTTCGAACTCAGAAAAAGATGCCAATGTTTTACGTGTTGGGATGGACTTAAAATTCCCTCCATTTTCATACATCGGAGATGATGGCGAAGCTGCTGGTTTTGAACCAATTATTTCAAAAGCATTTGCAGATTATTTAGGAATGGAGCTTGAAATTGTAAACACAGATTTTTCAGTTCTAATCCCGGCCCTTGATACAGGCGATGTTGATATTCTTATTGCAGATATGTCAAGCACCCCAGAAAGAGCACAAAAGGCAGATTTTTCTAATGCATATCGTTACTCACACACACCTGCCTTGGTAAACAAAGAATTTGCTCTTGCAAATAATATTACCGATGACATGGCAGAAGAAGACTTTTTTGCCATTGAAGGCGCAAAGTTTATTGGTCTTTCAGGAACAAAGGGTGTTTATTATCCACAAACACATGGTGTAGAAGTAACAGAGGTAACAGAAATAGGAACGGGCTTACTTGAAGTTTCAAAAGGAATATCTCACATTTTAGTAGCCTCAGATGAAGTTTATGGATTCAATGCAGCAGACCCAGAGAACACAGTTGTATATGCAGGAATAGAAGATGTTGTAGGTTCTCGCTTTGCCGTTAAAAAAGGAAACACAGAATTACTTGATAAAGCCAATGAGTTTATTGCAACAATGTACGCAGAGGGTGGACTTTATGATCAAATTGCACCTGAATACAATACAATTGTGGGCGATTTCTTACAAAATCCGGCTTTAGGCCTTGATTATATAGTATACCCAAGCGTAGAATAGGACTTTTAATGAACAAAAAGCTTGACTCACTGCAGTACATAGCAGTCATACTTATCTTTACAATAATCGTTGGAATCGCACTGGCTTTTACCATTGACGATCCTCGCTATGATCTCATTTTGTCAAGCAAAAGCTTACTTATAAAAAGCTTTTTTACAACTATTTGGATAAGTCTTGTTACCCTTGTAGGGGCGTTAATTATCGGATTTGCACTTTTTGTAATGCTCCGCTCAAAAATTACCATAATTAGAGCTTTTGCAGAAGTGTTTAATGAAATAATAATGGGAACGCCCCTTTTGGTAATGATATTCCTTGTTGTATATCCACTGGGACAAGTAATTGCTATAAATGATAAACTCTTTTTAGGTATTCTAGCAATGATTTTATACAATAGCCCATATGTTGCAAATGCATATGAATCTACGGCCGCTGTAGTAACGCCTGAACAATATATTGTTATGGACTTATACCAGTTTAAGTGGTACCAAAAATATCTCTATGTCATTTTGCCACAAATGGTGAAACCATTTATTCCTTCTTTAGTAAACAACCTTTCAAGTGTTATAAAAGGATCTGCCTTATTAAACATAATTGCGGTAGGTGAAATCACGTATATTTCAACCGTTATTTCTAACAGAACGTATGCAGTAATTGAAGGATATTATATTATGTGGCTTATGTATTTAGTAATGACAATTCCACTTTCGTTATTAGCACGCTATATTGGAAAGAAGGTAAGTAAATGAAATTACATATAAACAAGGTTTTCAAAACCTACGGTGAAAGTGAAGCCTTAAAAAATATTACACTAGATATTGAAAATGCCTCTTCAATCGGAATAATCGGCGAATCAGGATGTGGAAAATCTACCCTATTAAGGCAACTAGCTGGTATTGAAAATCCCGAAAGCGGTGAAATATTTATCAATGGAATATCCCCCATACACAACAAAGAAGCCTTTCAAGAAAAAATAGGAATGGTTTTCCAAACGCATAATCTTTTTCCACATTTTACGATAAAAGAAAATATTACCTTTATTCTACATACAATAAAAAAGCAAACAAAAAAACAAGCAAAAGAAAAAGCTAATGAGCTTTTAAAACAGCTGTATATTGATGCAGAGGCAAACAAAAAGCCACGAGAAGTTTCAGGTGGACAAGCGCAACGTGCTGCCATCGCCAGAGCTTTATCAACAGACCCAGAGCTTATTTTTCTTGATGAACCAACCGCAGCTCTCGACCCACTTTTAACCGATGAAGTATTAAAAGCTGTAAAAGGATTAAAAAAAGAGGGCAGAGAATTTATATTTGTAACCCATGAAATTGAATTTTTAAAAGAATTTGCAGATTATGTAATATTTTTAAAAAATGGTGAGATTATAGAGATGGGAGACAAAACATGTCTAGCAGCACCAAAAACACAAGAGTTAAGAGAGTTTTTAAAGATTTATTAGCGATTATTTTTTCCAGTAGGCTCTTGTAAAGAAAATAATCATGGTGTATAGCTCCAATCGTCCTGCAATCATTGCAAAAGAAAACCACAATTTTGCAGCAGGATGAAAAAATGCATAATTCCCTACGGGTCCTATAGCACCGAATCCGGGCCCAATGTTACCAACGAGAGCAAGACCTGCGGTATACGATGTAACTAAATCTGCCCCATTAAGAGCTGCTACCATCGCCGTAATTACTACAAGGGTAAAATACAAGCAAATAAAACCAGCAACACTATAAACAATGTCTTTTCTTCCTGCACGATTGTTTAACTGAATACTAAAAATTCCGTGCGGGTGAAGCATCCGCTTTATTTCTATACCAAGCTGCTTTGCAATAATTACCCATCGTAAAACTTTTATACTTCCCCCGGTCGAACCTGTACAACCTCCAATGAACATCAAGAAGAAAATAATCATTTGCGCAAACGGGTGCCATAGCGAATAGTCAGCCGTAACAAAACCTGTTGTTGTTGTTATAGATACAACTTGGAAAGATGCATAACGAAGCGCATCTGCAATAGTCCTATAGTTTGGATAAATAAAAATTGCGATACCAATTATAGCTAGGCCTATAATTAAGAGATAAGCCTTTAATTCCGTGTTCCGTAAAAACTCTCTCCCGTTTCCAATAATTAAGTGATAATAGAGACTAAAGTTCACTCCTGCCAAAAGCATAAACACCGTAATTATCCAATCTATTGAAGCAGAATTATATCCCCCAACACTTGCATTTAAGGAGCTAAATCCACCTGTACCTAAAGTTGCAAAGGTATGCCCTATTGCATCAACAAAATCCATTCCTGCTACCATGAGAAGAATAGTTTGCACGACCGTAAAACCTAAGTAAATAAACCACAATATTTTTGCTGTCATGGTTATTTTTGGAGTTATTTTTCCTTTTTCTGGCCCCGTAGTTTCAGCTTTGATTAACTGAAAACCTCCTACACCCAAAATAGGTAACAAGGCGACTGTTAAAGCAACAATTCCCATTCCTCCAAGCCAGTGCATTTGCATTCGCCAAAGATTTATAGACCGTGGAAGGCTTTGTATTTCGGTTAATATTGAAGCCCCTGTGGTCGTATACCCAGAAGCGCTTTCAAAAAAAGCATCGGCAAAAGAGGGAATATAGCCCGAAATCATAAAGGGAACTGCGCCTAGCAAACTTGCAAAAGTCCAAGACAGAGCAACAGCAACAAACCCACTCCTAAGTGACAATTTAAATTTATGCTTTCTTGTTATTACTAAAATTAATGCACCAAAAACCCAGCACCAAAGAATTGGAATTAAAAAGGCATCGATTACATCTGTTTCTCCAACATTAAAAGCAACTCCAAGAGGAAGCAGCATTGTAAAAGCAATAATCATAAGAATCATTGATATTAGTCGCAATAATGAAATTGTTCTCAACTTCCAACTCCAAAAACACCGAGTACATCAAAAATATTATCCGGTTGCACTAAAAAGACCAAAACATCACCAGCATTAAATGTTGCATCTCCCGAAGGAATCATAAACTTGTCTTTGCCTTTTTCTTTTACTAGGAGCACAATAAATGCTGATAAATCAGACAAATCACTAAGTTTAGTCCCAATAATAGGGCAGTTATCTGGAAGAACAATTTCAATTATTTCTAGCTTTCCATCTGTAACAGTATGGATTCCCGTAACGCTTTTTCCTCGCAAGTGAGTAAGAATACTATCTATTACGGCATCTTTGATGGGAATAGCAACATCGATACCGATATCACGCCCAATTGCAGCATAATTTCCACTTTGAACAAGACAGACCGTTTTACTTACTCCTAGTGTTTTCATATAAGCAGATGCAATCATATTAAGTTCATGATTTCTCGTTGCGGTAATGACAAGATCAAAAGAACTCAAATTTTCTTCTTCAATAAAGCTCTCATCTGTAATATCAGCTTGAAAAACATTTGCCATAGGGAATCGAGCAGAAGCTTCTTTTGCGCGTTCTTTATCGGAATCAATAATAAAAAAATCACTACTTATTTTTTTTCGCATTCCGAATACTTCTTTTTTGTCAGAAATTCTATTATGTAATAATTGTTCCGCAACAATTGTTCCGATTTTTCCAGCACCAACCAGAGCTATTTTTTTTATTACTTCAATTTCTGTCCCACACAAATCAAGGATTTTTGACTGTTCATCTTTGTGAACAAGCACACCTATTCTATCACCAGGCTGTAAAATAGCTGCTCCTGAAGGGAAAAAACTTTTGCCTCCTTTTTCTACGAAGGCGAAAAGAAATGGTGTTTCGGTAGTTTTTCGAACATCTAGAACCGTTGAGCCTGCAAACGGGCTTCCTTCTTCAATATACACAGATGTGAGTTCGTAATCTGAATCTTCAAATTCAACAACATCTGTAATGGCTCCATGTTCAACAGCTGTTACAATTTCACTCGCAGCTTCCAAATCTGGATGAACCATAAAATCTATGCCGTATGTTTTTCGTTTTGATTGCTCTGAAGTGTAATAATACTCATAATTTCTAACGCGTGCAATTTTTAGTACTTCCGGATACACCGATTCTACTAACGAACACGTTATCATATTCAACTCATCTGAATCTGTAACCGCAACAATTGCATCTGCTTTTGCAATACCCGCAGCCTCAAGTGTCGCCAAACTATTACCAGAGGCTTGCATAACCATACAATCTAGCCGGTTAGAAGCATGCCTAACTATTTCTTCATTGTTATCAATGAGTACGACATCATTTCTTTCAGTAATTAAACGTCGTGCAAGTCTTGTTCCTGTGAACCCCGCACCGACAATAATAATTTTCATTTTATCTCTATCCTAGTATGTTAAAACATCATCACAAAAACGAAGAATTCATGTGTACAATATTTAAGCTCAAAAGGCCTTTTAACAGTATGCAACCTTATTGGATTTCTGTCAAGCACATTTACCCATATTTTAGCTAAAGTATTTTCTTAGAAAAAGAGTAAATTAAACCGATAATATCTATATGACCAATAAAAAACTTTGTTTAGTACATCTCTTCACATTTTTTTTCGTAATAGCCCTTTTTTCTCAAGAAGAACCTACACCTAATCCTACTATCTCTTACAATGGATCAGGGTCGTATTGGATGGTTGAGCGTTCTGACTTGCGAAGGTATGATAATGGAAGGTACACAGGTTTAACACAACGAGAAGTAAGGTCTTTTGTTCATCCTATAAGTGCACCGCCACAAAACGACTTAAAAGGAGACACAATACTAATTGTATCAAAGAATGCCGGAATAGGTTCATGGTTTGATGGCAGTTTTTTTGTTCAAGAAAAAACCCTTTCAAACCAAAGGCAAACAGCACTAGGTCTTGATGAAGCAATCCCTGCAACTTTTTTTATTTCTCCCGACGGATTATTAATCCCAATAAAAGACAACGGATTTCCAACTTTCAGAAGCTTTCCTGCTTTTCCTAAAGAAGAGCTACAAGCAGGAGATACATGGCTTGCAGAAGCAGAAAGAAGTGTAGACCCGCTTAATAAAGGCATATATACAAAAATGAAAATGACCGTTCAATATACCTTTGTTGGAGAAGAAGTCTACCTTGGTGAAGAGGTCTTTAGAATAAGGGCTCAATGGGCAACCCGCTACGGACAAACAAACTGGGATTTTGATGGTGATCCAGATCTATTGCAAGCAACAGGAAGTCACAAAGCAAATATCATTGTTCTTAAAGATACAGGAGCTTCAATTCTAATACAAGATGCTGTCGATGAGACTTACAAATATGCAAACGGGCAAACAGTCCAATTTAAGGGAAATATTAATCTTTTTACAGAATTCCCTCCTTCTGTTAATACCGATGACATTTTACCGTCGTTAGAAAAAATTGCAACAATAGCGTCCTCTCAAACACCTAACGCAGAGAGCACAGGGGGTTATGGATATGCTATTCAAGACGCTGCAACAGAAACATTTTCGCCAAATGTTTTACCGCAAGAGAACAAACCTTCACAGGATAGTGATGAACAAAAAAACACTGAGAGTGATCTCCCGCTTCATCCTCAAAGTATTACAAATAATATGCTTGTAGAAAAAACCCCAGCAGGGCTAAGACTTTCTATTAGAAACATACAGTTTTTACCTAATAGTGCAGAGTTTTCTGAAAACGAATTCAGTCGCTTAGATTTAATAGCTGAAACATTATTATCAATTCCAAATGCACAATTCCTCGTTGAAGGTCACAGCGCATCAATTGGAAATCCAACAGGCGAAAAACAACTATCTATTGAACGTGCAAAGAAAATTGTTGAAGAGTTATCTTCTAGAGGCATACCTTCTGATAGATTCATTACCAATGGGTTTGGCTCAGAACGTCCAATAGCATCTAATGAAACAGCTGATGGAAGAGAAGCAAACAGGCGAGTTGAAATCACTATTTTAGAATAGATGCAGATTAAGAGGTTTACAAAAACTGTATATAGATGTATAGTCTATGTATGAAAAAGAACAGTAAAAAAACCATTTCTTGTGCACTGATTTGGCTGTTTGTGTTCACTTTTACAGCACTTATACCTTTTTTATTGATAAAATTTGAAGTTTCCTCTTCTCTCCTCGTTATTATTCTTATTATCGATAGCTTTTTTGTTGCAGGAATATACCGCACTTTTATTTCACGCCCAATGCAAAAATTGAATGCCTATTTAGACACAATTAATAATAATGACCTTAGCCCTCAATGTAACTTAGGTACTACGATTCCCTCTATGGTTAATATAGAAAAATCTCTTAACGCGACTATTTTAAGTAACTTGAATGAACTAATAGAAAATGTAAAATCATCTGTCGTTAATGCACAAGACTCTTCTAATGTTTTCCTAACAGAAGTTCAAAAAGCAATTACAAACGCATCTCGTATTTCCCTTGGGGCTGACTTTATTGGCAGCAGGGTCGAAAACCTTGAGGAACTACTCAATGCATCTCTACAAGAAAACAACATTGTTCAAGCAAATATAAACGAGTATGGGTCTTTTATGGAAAATCAGGTCCACTCAATTGCCCAAACTGGTACATTAATTGAAGAAATTACCGTTAGATTAAATGAATTTCTAGAGGGGCTTGAAGAAAAAAAAGACAAGTCAAAGCAACTAGGAACCCTAACAAATGAATCTGCTAAAACGGTGCAGCAAACTATTGAAGCAGTAACAAAAATTTCAGAAAACATAGGTATAATCAAAGATACAATTACTATTGTTGCATCAGTTGCAGCTCAAACAAACCTTTTAGCAATGAATGCTGCAATTGAAGCTGCTCATGCAGGAGAGGCTGGAAAAGGCTTTGCCGTTGTAGCCGAAGAAATACGAAACCTTGCAGAAAAAACAGCAACACAGGTAAACACTATTACAGCTTCTTTAACCGGAATGAATGATTTGATTGCCCAAGCTGTTCAGCATACAAATCTAACCGGCATTGCTTTCGAAAAAATTAACACAGATGTCTCAGAAGTCGTTGGGATTTTTGATTCAGTTATTGCATATTATGGAGAACTAGGAGAAAAAAATAGATCTATCCACAGTAGCTTTGAGGAAATTCGAAAAACCGAAGATGAAATATCAGACAGAATGAAAATAATTCAATCTAAAGTCAATGCAAACACAGAGCATTTAGAAGGTATTCACGACAGCACTGAAAAAATTCGAGATATCCTAAAGCGTAATACAGAAGAAGCTTTACATTTAAGCCATGTGCAAGCGCCCATATATGCAAATGCAATTTATAATGGAAAGAAACTTGAGCAAATAAGAAAATTCATCGATGTATTCCACCTTGCAGACACACCGTATGATATTTGGAAATCAGATAAAACAGAACTCCATGGTGTTTTGGAAGCAATTTTTGCACACCTTGACTGGACAGTTAATCTTTTAGATTTTTTACACGGCCGCTCTGATGCTGTTCGACCTTTTATTGCAGAGGGGACAACTGATTTTGCAAAATGGTTATATGGGCCGCAAGGAAAACTATGTTCAGATCACGAAGCCTATCCAAAAGTTGTAAACCACGACAAAGCAATACATGACAAAGCTAAACTTGTAGAAATGCTTACTTTGGCAGGAAAAGAACAAGAAGCAACAATCGAATTTTCAGAACTATTAGAATACTCAAGAGAAATGATAGTGTTCTTAAACGAGCTAAAAATACACGTAATAAAACGCTCTATTAATCCAGAAACACGATTGTATACAGAATCTTACACTGAGGTTGACCCTGGATACAATAAAAATGAAACAAAGACAAAAGCTTTATTGGAAACAAATGATTCCCTCATGATACCTGAAGAATCGATTCTTTCAGAAAATATTTTCGAAGAAGAAATAAGTCCCCCTGACGATTTAGAAGAACTGGAAGAGCTTGATTAAATTAACAATCAAGCACCAATCCATCATAGGCGGGCAAAATTTGTAAGCTTCCATTTTTCATGTGTTCTTGAATCCAGTTTGTAATTTGGACATGTGAAAAATCATGGCTTATATGCGTAAACCACGTATGTTCAGCACGTATTTTATAAGCACAATCTAAACTTTCAGAAAAAGAAAAATGAGTTGAATGTTCTTTTTCACGGAGACTATCAATAACACAGTGATTTACGCCTTCAATTATTGATATAGATTCCTCGCTAATAAAGTTACAATCAGTCATATATGCAAAGGATTTTTTTGTCTTACTATCTGTTATTTTCCAACCAGAGGCATGTAAGCAGCCATGCTTCATTGGAACAGGAACAATTTCCAAGCATCCAACAACTAGAGGATTTTCTACTGAATAAGCATTAACAGAAACAAGTTCTAAATGCGGCTTCCCTCCTCCTTCATGTGTTGGGGTAAACACATAATCAAATCTATTTTTAATATCGTTTAATGTGTTTTCATTGCTAAAAATGCGTAATGGATTTTTTATTTCTGTATCTTTTTTTACTTTTTTTGGATTCCATGTATGGGAAAAAATTCTCAAATCATCAAGTCCATGTACATGATCAGCATGAGAATGCGTTAGCAAAACAGCGTCTGCTTTTGATAGGCCAAATCGTAATGCTTGCAAACGGAATTCAGGCGATACATCAATTATTACGCTTGTGCCGTCACTTCCATGGACAAATGCTCCTGTCCTATTTCGACTATCATGAGAATCTTGAGATTTACAAACACTACACTCACATCCAATCACGGGAATTCCATGACTAGTTCCCGTACCTGCTAAAATTATTTTCATTTTTTCTCGCTATTGATTTGTGTATTGTTCAACAACTTCTTCAACATATTCAAGTGTAATATTTGCTGTTTTAAACATTGCTTCACTTTCTGCACCTGCGTGATATTTCTTTTCACAAACAACGCGTGTAATTCCACAGTTTATTATTAACATTGCACAAGTTCTACAAGGGGTCATTTTGCAATACACGGTGGCTCCTGCAAGTGGAATACCGTGACGTGCAGCTTGGCAAATAGCATTTTGTTCTGCATGAACAGTTCGAACACAATGGTTTGTTTCACTACCGTCTTCATGTACCATTTTTTTCATTTGGTGACCAACATCGTCACAGTGCGGAAATCCAACAGGAGACCCCACATAGCCTGTTACCAGTATTTGGTTATCGCGTGCAATAACACAGCCTGACTTTCCTCTATCGCAGGTTGCCCTTTTTGCAATAGTACGGGCAACTTCCATAAAGTATTCGTCCCATGTTGGCCTTTTTTCTTGGTTATCCATTTTTCACTCCTCCGTTATATTTACAACAATTATACCTCAAAACAAGTAAAAAGTCTTTATGTAAAAATGCAACAAAGATGTTTTATTTAGAA
>CAYJOZ010000045.1:0-11390 GCA_964371925.1 uncultured Treponemataceae bacterium
TTTTATTTGATGTTACATGTACGCCTCCTCCAAAAGTGGCTGTATTCCCTGAAATGCTACCTCCATTTATTATAAATGTTGCACCTGGTTCAACTGCAACACCACCACCAGAATATGCAAAATTATTACGAATAGAACCATCTGACATTGTAAATGTTGCACCATTTTTAATTGCAATAGTTCCTATTTTGTCGTTGAATCCTTGGTCGGCCGCTTCTCCATTACCACTAATAGTTCCACCATCCAAAATAACATTTCCACTTGTAATCTTTATTCCTGAACCTTCGCCATCACCACCGGTTAATGTCATATTCTCTCTAATAGTCACTGTTTTTCCAGCTCCACTTACCGTCATTACAGAGCCTTTGCCACCACCATTAATAGTACCACCGCTTGCACCGTAACCAACAAAGGTGAGTGATTTGCCTGTAATAGTTATATTTTCTGTAAAAGTGCCAGTGACCGCAATAAGGTCATTATCCTCTGCTTCATTAATTATTTCTTGCAGTGTTGTCAGGTCGTCGTCATTTGCATCTGCATAGAAGTGTGGCTCTGGTATAATTGAGCCAGATCCGCCGCCAGATCCACTTCCGCCGCCAACTTCTCCACCGTTTCCAGCCCCACTGCCGGATCCACTTTCTGTTCCGCTGCCTACACCTTGCTTACAAGCAAATAACGTTATTGCAACTACAGCAATAAGACAAAATTTTAGAAAGTATTTCTTTTCTGTTCTCCAAAAAAAAATATCGCTTAGGCTATGTTGCTACAAAATTAGTGCTAAAATCCCTGTTACACCCTTTACTTTAGCACCTTATAAACAGTTAACTATAAAAAAAGTTACATTAAAATGGATTTTTATATTTTAATGCTCATTGCATGTATTTGTATACTATGCTATACTTTCAAACGTGTACGTATAGCAAGTATATTCTCGTTGCTATATCCATAATAAGGAATAACTATGAATAACTCTGAAGATAACAAACAATCAATGCCAATAACTATAAAAGAACTTTCGATAATACCAGCCTACGTATATGCGTTAACCCATTTAAAAACATTTTTTGCTCTTATTCGATATTTATGGATTGTAGTAAAAGATTTTTTTCTGTTACAGTTTACGGTTAAATGGGGTTGGAGAAAAATTGAGATTATAAATGTTGATCATGCCCTAGATGAAAAAATTCCGTTTGAGCCATCTTTAGCGCCTGTATACATGGATTTTTTTAACTTTTGGACAAGGCCACTGTCACTTATCACAAAGATATCAAAAAAACAAGCGTATACACATTTTGTCGATATGCTTATGCTTGTTGGCGATATCTATAAGCAAGCGAGCACCTTTTATAAATATAAGATGACAACAACGAATAGACCTACTGCCGAAGTTTACCGAGATAAAATATTTGACTATATTAGACGAGTCGATCCTCATTATTTATGTGTTCCAAGTTTACATATTGCAGTCGTTATTGTAACCTATAGCTTTTTTAAAAAGGTTTTTAAGGAGCTAGGTTATTCTGACGAAGATCAAAAAAGATATAACGACGAATTGTATAAGGGTGCTATTGAAATAGGTGAAACCGTTCTGTATGTTAAGCAGCATAGTGTCAACTGTATTCCTGCTGCTGTTTACATGATGACAGATGCAATTCCAGAGCTTTTTTCAATTGAAGATGCAATTATTTTTATGGATGATCTTTTTGCAAAACAAACAAATATTACCGAAGACGATAAAAAATCGATTAATGAGCACTTACATAGACTTTTTGAGCAGTTATTGCTTGAAGGAAAATACTCAGAGCACTGGCTAGAGCCATTAAAAAGGTGGCTACACAAGTATCAAACAGGAGAATATAACAACTAGGCAGCATTCAATAGGTCACTGAAAAAGTCTGTTGCTTGTTCTGTGACCTGTCAAGTTTACAACTATTGCAAAGGGCTTCTTTTTTTTCTTGGAGCCTTTTTTGTGTGTTCAAAAAAATCAATGAATCCAAAAAGGCTTGCACATAAAGCGCCTATAAATGGCACTATTTTTTCTGATGAGTCTGCGTTTGTTTCAAATATAATAAAAAATAGGTATAATAAAAACAACAAGATAAGGTTAAACGGTATCGTCTTTGTTTTTGCATGAGAGAGTAGTGTCAACACAAAGAGTAGAATTGTAATTCCTTGTGCCCCTAAGAGTTGTGTGTTAACAAAGAGCGTACATAAAACACCCGAAACAAAGGCTGTTATTACAATCATAAGTATGTATAAGGCTTTGCCATATGATTTTTCGATTTCTGGTCCTAAAAAAAGCAAACTAAACATATTAATAGCAAGCATTGTCCATGAGGTGTGTGCAAAAACATGGAGAAAAATACTCGTATAATCTATTGCTGATGTGTAGTTAAAAGGCGTTGTGCTTGTCGCATTTCCCCCTACAGACAAGTAATTCTGCACAAAATGTGGTGGTAGCGAAAATTGCACCAAAAAAATAATAATGCAAGTTAACGAAAACAGTAGCGTAATAGGGGCTTCGAATGTGATAGTTATTTTTTTTCGCGCCATTATTATAACGTGCTATTAATAGTAATTGTTACAGGACAATGATCTGAGCCCATGACATCTTTTAATATAGTGGCACTTTCCACTTTTTCCATAAAACCTTCATTTACACAAGCATAATCTATACGCCACCCAAGATTTTTTTCGCGGGCTTTAAATCGATAACTCCACCAACTGTATTGGTTTTCGTCTTTGCAAAAATGGCGGAATACATCAACATACCCTGAAGTTGTAAATGTGTCCATCCATGCCCTTTCTTCTGGTAGGTATCCAGGGTTTGCTTCATTTTGCTTTGGCCTTGCAAGGTCTATCGGTTTGTGAGCAATGTTGTAGTCACCACATAAGACAATATTTTTCCCTTCAGATACAAGGGTATTGCATAAGTTGAGCATAGCATCGCAAAATCGTAATTTATAGTCGAGTCTAGCACCTGCATCTTGACTGTTTGGAAAATAGGCACTAATTACCGCTGTGCTTCCGAAGTGAGCTACTAATACTCTTCCTTCATCGTCAAATTCTTCGACACCCATTGTTGTTACTTTATCAGCTTCTTTTTTGCTATATATCGCAGTTCCTGAGTAACCTGCTTTTTTCGCAGAAGCCCAATAGGCATGGTATCCAGCAGGATTTAAAAGGTTGTCAGAAAGCTGAGACGGATTTGCCTTTGTTTCTTGTAAACATACAACATCAGCATTGCTAGATTGTAACCATGATATAAAATCTTTTTTTTCTACGGCTCTTATACCGTTAACATTCCATGAAATTATGTGTGACATGGTCATATTGTAGCGTATTTTGCATTTTAAATCTATAGAATTGCACGAACTGTGTCATTTTGACTCAATTATAACTATTTGCTATATCACTGTGTCATTTTATCCCGCTTTAGCAAAATAGAAATAAGTTTTTTTTTGTATTCCTATAAAAGTTTTTATCTATTTTGTTGTATTATAAGAAATTAAAAAAAATATTATTAAATATAAAAAGTTGGCACGGTTATTGCAATATAATTAGTGTAAAGCAAAAGTTTTATAGGAGTGTAAAACAGTTCGTTTTATAGGAGAAAAAAATGAAAGCAAACGACGAAGTATTATCATTATATCTAAAAGATATAAATAAATTGCCACTTTTAACTAGAGAAGAAGAAGTGGACCTTGCAACAAAAGCTGCAAAGGGAGATGATGCTGCGAAGAAAAAAATTGTTAATGCTAATCTTAGATTCGTTGTAAGCATAGCAAAAAAATACCAAAACCAAGGTTTAGATTTAGTAGACCTCATAAGCGAAGGTAATATTGGTCTTATGACAGCAATAGATCGTTTTGATGTAACAAAAGGGTATCATTTTATTTCATATGCAGTTTGGTGGATTCGCCAAGCTATATTAAAAGCTATTTGCGAAAAATCAAGGGCTATTCGACTTCCATTAAATAGAGCAAATGAACTTGTTCAAATTGAAAAAACGAGAAAGTTAATTTCTGGAAATAAAACTGATGAAGAAGAAATTAGAGAGGTAGCAAATGTGCTACATATGACACCTGAGCATGTAAGTGATATTCTAAATGTTGCTAAAGATATGGTTTCTTTGAGCGCAACCGTTGGATCTTCTGATGGTACATCAATTTCAGATTTTATAGAAGATACACAGCATGAAGGACCTGAAGATTTTGCAATATATTCAAGTATGCAAGATGATATTAATACCGTGCTTGGAGAATTAACTGATAAAGAAGCTGATGTGCTTCGCTGCCGTTTCGGCTTAGTTGACGGTAAAACAATGTCTCTAAAAGAAGTAGGGGACGTTTTTAACTTAACAAAAGAACGAATTCGCCAAATTGAAAAAAAGGCAATACGGCACTTACAGCATCCGAAACTTTCACAACGACTAGAAGCATATGTGGCTTAGATGGGCGTTCCCCCGTGTGGCAACACATAGGTTGCCACATACGGGGTCGCTCTTTTCGGGGTTTTATTCGACACATAGTGGCGAACCGCTACGCGGCCCCTACAAGAGCTAACGCAGTGTAGCGTTATATTATTTTTTTAATAAACAAATAACCTGAGCACTAATAGCTTTTCCTTGGCCGATATCACCCAGGCCTTCGCCAGTTTTTGCTTTTACAAATACACAAGATTCATCGCACTCTAGTATTGATGCGATTGACTCAATTACTTTTTCTCTCCATGGCAAAAACTTTGGCTTTTCCATTTGCAAAACACAGTCTATATTTTGAATTTCCCAGTTTTCTTGCTTAATTTTACTCCAAGCTGTTTTTAGTAAGTCTGCAGAATTTGCATCCTTCCATGTATTATCGTGCGGGGGGAATAGTTCTCCAATATCACCAAGCCCAGAAGCACCCAAAAGACTGTCTGTTATAGCATGGAGTAAAACATCACCATCTGAATGAGCAACCTCACCTTTTTCAAATGGAATATTTATACCACCAATCATGAGTTTTCGCCCTTCTTCTAGGCGGTGTAAGTCGAAACCTAGTCCAGTTTTATACATAAACGTTTTTTGCATATGTTTTTCTAAGTCCTGTTTAAATGTAATTTTACAATTTTGAGCATTGCCCTCAACAGTATATGCATCTCCTATATAGCTTCCCCAAATCTCTGTATCATCTGTGTATTCTTTTGCATCCGTTGAAGCTTTTGTATGAGCGTTAAATAGTTTATCAAAATGAAATCCCTGTGGAGTTTGTACCGCAGCTAAGCTTGAACGAGTAAGGTGGCGAACTATTTTACCATCGGAAGTAATTTCTTTTTGTGTATCAACTGGTGTAATTGCAGGGACAGCAGCACCTTTGTCATGGGCAACATAAATAACATTTTTTACAACCTCTTTTGAAACAAACGGTCTTGCCGCATCATGGATTAGTACAAGTTGAATAGGTGTATTTTTTTCTTTAAGGTAATTTAGAGCACAAAACACTGATTTTTGGCGTGTTGAACTTCCAGAAATAAAGCTAGGTGTGATTTGTAATGTTTGAAGAGATTCTTTCACAAAGGGACTTGAAAAAAGACATTCCTTTGCACTGTCAGTATATTGGATAGAGGGTATAGTTATTACCAGATTTGATAAACGGTATGTAGTATTTTCTAAAAAGAAAGACAAAAAAGATTCAATACTGCATGAAAGAACTGTTCCACCTTTTTGGGAAGGAAAAAATGATGATTGCAGGGGAAGAAACTCTTTTTTTTCCCCTGTGTTAAAGCGAGTAGAAGTTCCTGCTGCTGTAAGTATTAGTGCAACGTGAATAGCTTCTGTATTCATGGACAATTAATCATCATCAGCAAAATCATCTGAATCATCATCATCGTCATCGAGCAAAATGTCATCATCTTTGTCGTCATCTTCAAATGCTGGATATGTTTTTTTTGGTTCAACTTCTTGGCCTAGAGGCTCAAGTTTTTCATGCAATAATTGTTCAACTTCTTTTGGTGATAATTCAAGAGCGGATGCTATTTCATCTTCTAAAAGCTTTTTCGCTGAATCATACAGTTTACGCTCTAAAATTGGAAGTTCCTTCACTTTGCTTCTGTGATATAATGATCGAACAATCATAGCGATGTCTTGTACGGACCCTTTTTTTAGTAGATCCATATTAAGTTGATAACGTAACTTCCAGTCAGATGTAATTGGCTCAAAACTTTCACCAATGATATCAAGTGCTTTGTGAACTTCAGCTGCAGAAACTATAGCCCTGATACCTAATTCTTCACACCTGTCAACAGGAACCATAATAGTCATATCAGAAACTTCAAGATATATAACATAGTACAAAGTTTGTACACCATTAAATAGCTTTTCTTTAATCTCTACAATTCTACCTGTTCCTTGGCTAGGATACACAATTTGTTGATTTACTTTAAAATTTGTTTTATTGTCGCTCATACGACTACAGTATAGCATAAAAACCAACTATGGTCAAAGGCTTTTACCGCATATTCTCAAATATAGTTTTAATACACTATATTGGCAAGAACGCATAGGTCACTGAAAAAGTCTGTTACTTTTCCAGTGACCTCAGAACGCAGGCATTTTTTTTTCTTTTGAAAAATAGAAAAGATGCCGATAAAGAAGAATGAATATGGAAAATAGTTTTAACAATACGCTTTATGACGCATCTGAAAAAAAAGTGCAATGGTACAATAATTCTGCACTTCCGAAAATGCTAGAAAATTACCGAACGTTTCATTCTTCTATCAAAAACATGACAGATATTTTTGAGAAGAAAAAGCTTTTATCTCCAGATCCATACAAGCAAGATAAGCGTGTTGTTGATATCGAAATACCTTCTACGGATGACTTTCCAGATTCTGAAGGGGCAACAATTTTAGGTATACGGTTTTCAGATTATGAGTCATCACTAGATTTTTTATGCAACTATATGCAGTTTACCGTTGAAGCCTTGCAACCAGAGCGATTAAAAAAACTATTTTTATTTAATTCATTTATTGATTGGGCTAATCTTACAGGCGCTGCTTCTCAAGGTAATCATCGTTATTTTAGTATTATTGTTAATGCGATAAAAAATGGAAAAGATCCTTTATCTTTAAACCTTTTGAACAGCATGCTTACTGTTGCAGCAAACGCAATGTCAGATATTAATGGCGAACTTAAACGTTTAGCTTCCTTGCATAGACAATTATACAAGGTTGATGTTCGAAAAAATGTTTTAGACAACCCAACTTTTCTTGCAACCTACGCAAACATGAACTTAGATAATGGTTTAGCTGAAATAAAAAAAGTATTTCCCTCTTTGATGGAGAAAAAAAGGTTTTATCCAGATCTAATTGAAGAAATAGTCAAAGAAGATTTTAGTTCATCAAAAGAATCCTTGCAGAAAACTGTATTAGAGGTTTTTCAAATTGCGAATGAAAAAAAAGAGTCGAAAGAAAAAGAGATAGATACGCGCGCTATGATTTTCGAAGTTGTAAAAATGTTACAGGCTTTTGCCCCAACACTAGATGTTCTTCAAAAAAAAATAAGTGAAAATCATGAGCTTTTACAAAGTGAAAAGAAAACAGGTTTTGCAAAGTTTATCATTGCATTAAAATCAGCTTTTGGCTTACAAGAAAAAACAGTTGAATATAAAATAAAAACGGTAGAAATGCAAAGTCAGATTGAAAAATTTGAAGTAGTAGATTATAATAAATTTATGGACGGTATGTTTCAGCGTATCAGAACATTTCAAGCACTAGGGGTAAAAGGTTCTCCTCTTCTTTCTAAACTCGAAAATGATAACGAAGAAGGTGTGTTAGAATTTGTTCAAAAGAGAATTAGTGATTGTCAATCTTTATACGGCACGCTTGCAGGTTTTGATAATTTTTTTAAATCTGAAGTTGCTCCTTCTAATCGATCAAAGGTAAAAGGGTTAAAGATTGATTTAGATGTCATTAAGAATACAATACTTAAAGCTAATAAGCACAAGGCCGAGTATGTATCTACTGTAACAACCGAACAGCAAATGAAAAAACTAGGAATAACAAATGACTAAAAAAATTGGAATTATTTTACTCTTATTGGTATGGTGTTGGGCATTAATAGGGCAACAGTCTTTTAATCCTGATATTCAAAAAGAATTAGTGGTTATTGATTCTGTTTTTGATTATGATTTAAATCCTCACTCTGCAAGCTATAGTTCAGAAGGGCAGTTGTTAAATGCCTTGCATGAGGGCTTGTTTGTATATGATCCTCTTACATTAGATCCTGTTCCTGCAATAGCTGATGATTTTTCTATTTCAAGAAATAAAAAGGTTTGGACATTTTCGATTCGTTCAAATGCAAAATTTTCAAATGGTGAAAAAATAACAGCGTATGATGTAAAAAATTCTTGGATTGCGCTATTGGCCCCTGGTCAAAATGCTCCTTTTGCATCTTTATTAGATTGTATTGTTGGCGCCGCTGAATATCGGCAAGGAACAGGTAGTGCTGACTCTGTAGGAATAGAAGCTAAGAGTAGAACAACGCTTATTGTGCGCTTAAACGAGCCAACTGACTATTTTGCAAAAGTATTAACACATCACGCATTTTCTGTTTTATCGAGTGAAGAAGATGTATATTCTGGTGCATATGTTTTGACAGAGCGCACAAAAACTTCACTTGTTTTCGAAAAAAATCCAGAATACTATGATTTTGATGAAGTTGCAATCCCTTCAATACGAATTATTAACGACGACGATTTACAAGAAAATGCCTATAGAATAAATATTGGCGAGGCTCAATGGTCAACTGGTGGAGTACAAGCAGATGCAATTTATGATAGCGATTACTTATATATAGCGCCGCAGTTTGGTACCGAGTTTGTATTTTTTAAAGCACAAAACAAGCCTTGGGATAACCCTGATCTTCGAAATGCAGTTATTGCTGCTGTTCCATGGGATTTATTGCGCGATAGCTTTATTCCAGCACAGACGCTTATTCTGCCTATCGGATCATATCCTGAAATTGTTGGTATTGAAGAACAAGATATAGAACTCTCAATGGAATTATTGAAAAAATCTGGGTATGAGGTGCAGTTTGACGATGAGGGAAACGCAATTCCAACTGGGCTTGAACTTACATTTGCCATTCCCGACACAGAATATAGTCGAGGCCAAGCGGAGATATTAATTGAAGGACTCTCTCAGGTAGGAATAACGCTTAAGATAGAAACAACTCCTATTAATCGCTATCTAGGAAGCTTTGACGGCTGGGATGCTGATTTATTTACATATACTTGGATTGGAGACTTTGCAGATCCATTGGCCTTTTTAGAACTTTTTAGGAGTGGCTCTTCTCTTAGAGAAACCCATTGGACAGATGAAACCTTTGATGCGCTTTTGCTAGAGGCTACTACAATTAACGACCAAGAGGAGCGTTATGAAAAACTTGCAGAGGCGGAACAATATCTAATAGATGCAGGAGTGATATTACCACTTTCACACCCTATTTCATTTAATGTTGTTGATACAAGTGTGCTTGGTGGGTGGTATCCAAATGCTTTAGACATACATCCATTTAAAGATATGTTTTTTATTGAACAAGCAACAACAGGCGATTTTATTTAGGTATAAAATTTCACGGCTTGCAGGCCGTGCTCTGCTTTTTATTAAAATGTTCCCTAAACCCCCAACTCCCCTGAGACCACTGAAAAACTTCAGTTTTTCAGTGGCAACCTTAGATTTATTGCGATGTTTGCAATGAAAACGTAAATATCACTAAAGTTTTCATGCAAAATCGACTGGTCACTGGAAAAGTAACAGACTTTTTCAGTGACCTAACTCCCCTAGGCGGCTTTTTTTACTGTCACAACATAAAAAATTTTCTCTGTTGCCACTGAAATTATTTTAAGTTAGTTACTGAGGGCGATGCTTAATAAGTACTCTATTGGAAACAGAGAAAAACCTTTTTCAATGTTTCTATCGGCAATGAGGGGTACTCTTTGTACTTCATTTCCATCTGTCGTGTACCGCACATAGCCTAGCGTATCACCTGTTTTAATAGGAGCGTTAACAAAAGGCTCTAAAAAGGTTTCTCTCGTTAGCGATGTAGCGTTTGCAGGAACGGTGATTCCGGTGTGCCATGCTTCTCGAGCGAAAATAAGATTGTCCTTGCCTTCTAATACTGGAAGGGTAACTTGTATCGCATTTTCGTAATATGCAGTCATAAAATTTGAAAAAGCATAATCAACAATTTCAGTTGAATCCTCTAAGCGATACGCCTGTCCTTGCCGAGAGTTGCTTCCAGGACCTCCCATTGTTACACTGAGCATATACATTGCATCCCTTTCGACGCTAAGTGATAAGTTGTAACCAGATTCATCAATAAAGCCTGTTTTAAGGCCTGTTACGCCTTCAATAACACCAAGCGTTGGATTTGTGTTTTTTTGCACAATAGGAAAGTCTTTGCCTATGCGGTATGAAGGTAGATTGTGCTCTTGTGGATATGCAATTTCTGGGACGGTATGAAAAAGGCTTAATGCCTCTGGGTATTTTTGTATGTAGAGGCGTGCAAATTTTACAAACTCTCTTGCTGTAGTGGTATTTTTTGCAGAATACCCTGATGAGTCAAAAAAACGTGTTTTTTCTAAACCTGCTTCTATTACAACCTCGTTCATTCTAGCAATAAAGGCTTCCATGGTGCCTGATACATATGTTGCCACTGCCACTGCAGCATCATTGCCCGATGAGATGTTTAAGCCGAGAAGAACTTCTTGAAGTGTCACGTTATGGTCTTCTCCTAAAAACATTAATGAAGATTGAGGAGGTGCATTTACTGCCCACGCTTCTGGCGGGAGAGGTACTTTATCAGTTAGACTAATGCGCCCACTTTCAATTTCCTCAAAAACAACACACATCGCAGCAATCTTTGCCATAGATGCCGGTGGGATTACTTCATCTGCATTTTTTTCATACAATATGCTTCCCGTATTCAAGTCGATAGTAATATTGGACTTCGCGAGGAGTATCGGCTTTGTAGTTGGAATAAGTGTTTTATCCCACTCAAGTGGAGTAGGCTCAGTTCTGTCATAAAGTGATTTTGAAGTGCTTTCAAAACGCGCATTGTCTAGCGTTGATAGTGTTGGCGCTGTTGCAGTTTGTAAGTAGTGAACATATCCATAAAATGCGCTTATAAAAATAATCCAAAATAAAAGATTAAAAAATATTGTTGCGCGGGTATTTGTTAAAAAATGCATGTTTGTTTTTTGCAAAGTATTCTCCTAAAAATAGTGCACACTGCACCTAGAATTGTAAAAAAAATGAAAGGCTTGTTGAAGTGCTTAGTTTGTTGATTTGTTTTGTAAAAAAAGGTCTGCAAGCACTATTGCCGCCATAGCTTCAACTACGGGAACAAT
>CAYJOZ010000046.1:0-6242 GCA_964371925.1 uncultured Treponemataceae bacterium
CAATTTTTTTTGCATGAGTTGGATTTTTAACATAGTATGCATCGTGTATATCACGTGCAGCATGAAACTGAGGCATAAAAAGTGCATCAGAGTTCCAAAACTCTGTTTCTACTAGTGGACCATCAAATTCTTCAAATCCTAAAGACCCCAACTTATCTTTTACACTTTCTAAGAAGGAAACGTAGGCGTTCGTTCTACCTGGAATAATTCGTGCAGGTGGAACAGCAATATTGTACCCTCTAAATGTAGCATTTTTCCATTCGCCTTTTTCAAGGATAGATGGAGTAACACTTCCTATTTCATTGCCTGTAACGCCTGCTTTCTTTAAAGCCTCAGTTACATCACTGGCAATTGGTAGAAGAGTATGAACTACGGTTTCTCTTTCAACAATCCTAAAGGCGCTATCAGTTGCACCACGTTTTTTTGCCATTGTATTCATCACATCTAGTTCTTCTTTTGATAATGATTGAATATCCAACGTTGTTTCTGGTGCGTTTACTGCCTTTTGAAGAATATCGCGCGCAATAAGAATGTTTTCAGGTAAATCTTTACCTTCGTAAATTGCTTTTTTTTCAGGACTCATTTTTAAAGCCCCAGCTTTGCTTAAAGAACCAAATGCAGAACCAACATCTTTATTTTCAATGTTTAAGGCAGCTGCAATTTCTGGTAATGATTTTTCACCATTATCTTTTACAAAGTTAAATATGCGCTCAGCAGGAAGACCATCCTTTGCAAACACTTTTCCCAAATCGGTTAATTCAAAAAAAGTATGCTCCTCTCTTCTTATAACAGCAGCAAGCTCTTTACCAACAAGCCATGAAAAAGCTTGATTAGCATGACCTTCTTTATAGTCAAGTTCTTTTTGAAGTTTTTGTGATGTTAATTCTTCATCTTTTTTATATGTTAGCAACACACGTACTTCAAGTGGATGCAAATTTTTTACAAGGGATTGGACGTCCATTCTATTCTCCGAGGATTATTGTTTTTTTTGCTGCCTTGACTGTCAAAGACAGTCATAAGCATTAGTTGTTTGCGTAGTTAAGTTCTCTAAGTTCTGTAAAACGAATTAAAGATGTGTAATGAGTCATGCTGTTTACATTATCGAACTTTGTTACATCTGCACCACGATAGTTATATCCGTAGTACTCTTGATCCTCTACACTTCCATTTACACTAGGAACTTTTCGTTCTAGCATAAATTGCTCGATTCGATTTCTAATTGTAATCATTGCAGTACTTTGCTCAAATAAATCTGTATTCATTGAAAAAGTAAAAAATGCCTCTCCTGTTGCAGGGAGCAATTGAATTGTCATAAGGTATGGCAATCCTTCATCTGTTTTGCCTTCTTCAGAAACTGTTTCAACGTTTAAGTTGTTCGGAATTTGGGCAAAACCCATTGATACAAAACACATAGTCACAAGAAACAAAATAATTGTTTTTTTCATAAAAAGCCTCCTTCAGCTATTATCATCCGTATAATTATATGCTATGCATATAATTTAATAAATTGTGTACTCTACTATTTTACTCACATTTAGAAAAAAATCAAGGTCTGCAACGTATTTTCCTGCATCAATATAGTATCTAGGAAAGTCAACAAGCAATATTTTCCCTATAATTTCTTTCGGTTTGTTTTTTACAATATTTCTAGCATATTCTCTTATTGCGCTTTTAGCCGCCATTTCACATGCAATTTTTACACTGTCTACACCATCAAAAACAGAAGCAGCTCCACTACCACCTATTGTAGGAAAAGAAGCTGAATGCCAACGTTGACGCTCATATACCATTCGCTGCGATAAATCATATTCCACCCAAGACTCTATCACCGATTCTGAAGAAGTAACATAAGAATCGGTATACCGTAAATTATAATCATCTGCTGGAATAGTGATTATACTTGACATTTCAAAATATTCTTTTACGCCTCGTACATTATCAGAAGGGGTATAAGAAAACTCCCAGCCATACACAAGCCCTTCAATAAAAAACGGTGCCAGCTCCCTTATACCCTGAGTTGCGGTAGAAAAAACAGACTGCTCCCCCGCTTGCGCCCCAGATAGAGTGGGAGCTTCTTCCATAACATACCAAAGTGGAAAACGTAATAATGATGAAGATTGCACATTTTGAGTATAAAATGATAACTGCATAAAAACAAGAAGAATACCTATTATGAGTTTTTTTGACGTACCTGTAAACAATCTTAACGAAAAAAATCTTTCCATATTCGCCATGGATTAACTCCCATTCGCACTTGTAAATACAGCCATGCAAAGACAAATCCTGCAAGATGCGCAACGTGTGCTATTGATGACCCACCAGAAAAAAGCTGATTCCATACCGCTATTCCAGCATAAATTAGAACAAGCAAGGGTGCTGGAACGGGAAGTATGCCCCAAATATATACTTTTGAATGCGGAAACAAAACTGCATATGCTAATAAAATAGCATAGACTGACCCTGAAGCGCCAAGTAAAAATGTAAGGTATGCCCCTGTTACATAAAACTCTACAAACGATGCAACCCCACAAAGAATACCTATAAGAAGATACATTAAAACGAACTCTTTAGAGCCTACAGATCTTTCAACAGCAACTCCAAAAAACAGTACCCCAAGCATATTTCCAAACAAGTGGCGAAGACTTGAATGGGTAAACATATAAGTAAAAAATTGATAAAAAAAACCATTTTCAATAACCAGAGAAATATTCATAGCTAAATATACTTGCAGTTTTGGGTACATTTGAGTTAGCATATATACACCAATATTTATTGCAATGATAATCAGAGCTGCATTATTAAATGTATAACGAAACGGTCTTCTTAAAGTAAACTTATTCATATAGATGTTCTCCTAACAGGCATCAGTGTATTATTCATCTTTTTCCTGATGTCTTTTGTGCTCACGTGGGTTTTCTATTGATCCAAGGTGTGCGTAATGTTTCATGAGGTTTAGGAATGCAGCCCACTTTGGCATAGATTTATCAAGCAAATCTACTGTTTCGCGATTCCTAGAAGATGTAAATAAAAATTTAATATTTGTAACTAGTTCAGGAGTGCTACGCCTTGAATCTTCCAAAACAGTTAATATTAGTGAATACAATTCAAATAAATTGGTGCTATGTTTTTGCGTAAGCTTTTTTGCCGTTTCATTAATTTCTGTTACCATATTACTAAGGGTACGTACAAATTCTGGATCCTTTTTACTATCCTTAATATAACTTGTTAACAAAGCGCTGTCATGTTTTTCATTTCTCGTAAAAGAGTTCTCAAAGCCTTGTATTTCTTTTAACGTTTCAAGACAGTCAAAAACAGCCGATGAGAAATCTGTTTTTGTTTCAGGAATGCTAAAGAAACCCTCTACAACTATGTCATTTAATAAGGCTTGAATATCTTCACTTAAGAATATAGATACAAATGTTTTAAGTATCTGTAATGGGGTAATCCATAAAAATGATAGAGATGCGCCCTCTTGTAGAGCAAGATTTGCATGTGCATTATACCCATCCAATACCAATAGCGGTATATTTCCAAATACGAGGTGTATTTCTTTTCCCCGCTGTTGATCTTGAAATTCAACGTTAAGCCTCTCTGTATCTGCAGCAAACACATTTTTTTGCCGAATACTATACTCATCTAAAGGAGTCGACTTAATTACTGCACATTCAGGTTCAATTGCAGCATCGCGCTTTCCTAGCGCAATAAGGTCTTTCAGAACATCACTAGATAAGGTTTTATTAAGTGCTGTCGCAATTTTTTTTAATCGCACGATAAGCTGATCTTGGGGCATACTATTAATTTTCCCTGGAACAAGGCTTGAAATTGCAAGTATTGCTCGGCCTAAGGCTCCTGTTAAGTGTAGCTTAGCAATGACAAAGTATAAATTTAATAAGTCATCTGCAATTACCGTTGAATCCACTGGTACAAAATTTTGCTTAGTCTCAAGGGGGGAAAAAGCAGGGTCAAAGTGCTTTAGTAGATCCACAAAGTTAAAGCTACTAAGATCAAAAAACAATTCAAGATCTTGTAGTGTTTTTTCAATTTGTGCAAAACTTGTTGTATGCAAATCTTTTTGTACTTCTAAAAACATTTGCGCTTGGGCATTAATTTCATTATCTCTAATCGCAGCAGATTCAAGTGAAGACTTTCTCATTTCGTAGGTAAGCGCATCAAGCTTTTTCTTTGTTTTTTCACTGTATCCTGACTGTATCAATGCATCAAATACACGATTTTTCACAAGCTTTTGCTCTGGTAAATGTATAAAGTCTAAAAGAGAGGCAAACACTCCTATGTTGGAATATATGACAAACATAGCTTCTGCAAAATGAGTTTGTACTTGCCCATTTTTGCATATCGCAGGAGTCATTTTAGAGAGTCTTGTGTCAATTGCTTTTAACTGCTGATTTTTTTGAATTTCAGGATTACCAGGAGAAAATAGTAGTTTTATAAAATCAATCAACTGTGAAAACATAGACATACCCTATATTGTAATTATATTTTGCATTTATTACAAGTATTGATGGAAGATATTATCATAATCGGCAATAGTTTCAGATTGCACAATACTTTTTCTTAAAGCAGCACCGCCTTCTATTCCTTTTGTGTACGCACAGAAGCGCTTGCGCATTTCTCTACAAGCCACACCTTCTCCTTTATCCTCGCATAGAATTCTAAGCTCCTTTAAGCCGGCTTTTATGTATGTGTCAAATGGAATAGGTTCATATGACCCTTTTTGTAATAAATCCCGTGTTTGCGTAAAAATAAAGGGAGCTCCCATTGCGCCACGAGCAAACATTACAGCATCGCACTTTGTTTGAGCTAACATGTCTCTTGCAGCCTCTGGAGAAAAAACATCTCCTGAACCAAAAACAGGGATAGGGTTTTCTTGACAGCCCATAAGTTCAACCAAATCACTTAATACCTGCCAATCTGAAAAGCCTTCGTATCCTTGAGAGCGTGTACGAGGATGAATAGTTATTGCCCCAACGCCAGCTTCTTTTGCTGCTAGTGCAATTTCTTTCCATGAAATATTGTTAAAGTCCCAACCAGAGCGGAACTTTACGGTTACAGGAATGGGATTTTTATATGCAGAATGAATGCTTGGCGCTTGCAAAGCATTCTGAACAACTGAGCTTACAACATTAAAGAATGTTTCTGCATTTTTCATTAGGGCAGAGCCAGCACCAGTCTTTACGATTTTATGAACAGGGCACCCTGCGTTAATATCAATTACATCAGGGTTTGATTTTTCAAGAACAAGAGGGATTGCATTCCCCATTGTTTCGCTGTCGCCGCCAAAAATTTGAACGGCATAATATTTTTCATTTTCAGCTCGTTGCATTATAGACTCTGTTTTTCCAGAGCCTCGCACTAAAGCTTCCGCAGAAACCATTTCAGTATATGAAAAATTAGCTCCGCCATCTGCACAAAGTGTTCGAAAAGCCCTGTCAGAATAACCCGCGACAGGAGCTAAGAATAAATTTCCATCGAGCTTTACTCCATGCTTTCCAGGGTCAAGAGGACATTGTATTGAAACTGATTTATACAGTGTTTTCATGCTATATGAAAAACCACTCTTTTATGGATCAAGCCTAAAAAACTTACAGCTATTATTCCACAAGGTATCTGCCAATTCTTCAACATCTAAATCTAACATTTCTGCTAAAAAATGTACCGTAGAAGGAGTATATGAAGGCATATTACGTTTTCCCCGATATTCAGCAGGAACCATAAAAGGACTTTCAGATTCGACAAGAATTCGATCTAGTGGAACGTTCAATACTGTTTCATGCAAATTCCGAGCATTACGATACGTGAGATTTCCTGCAAAAGAAAAATACAAATTCAAATCGAGTGCTTTTTTTGCATAAGCTGCATCTTCAGAATAACAATGAAGCACACCACCTGCAGAAGGTAGCCTTTCAGATAAGATATCTAAAACATCTTTTCCTGCTTCTCTATTATGAATAATAACTGGCATATTCATTCTTTCAGCAAGTTCTAATTGATTAATAAATAATTCTATCTGAGATCTTTTATCCCCAAATTTTCTGTAATAATCTAAACCTGTTTCCCCTAAGGCTACAACATTAGGAAGCTTTAAGCTTTCTTCAATGGTTTTAAGCCAATCTTTCCCAGGATGAATTACTTCGGATGGGGCAACACCTACGGCATGGTATACACCAGGTAGAGATTTTAAATTATTATACACTTGCGAAAAATCATGCAAGCTATTACAAATG
>CAYJOZ010000046.1:6252-11259 GCA_964371925.1 uncultured Treponemataceae bacterium
CCCTATGTGGGCTTGATTATCAAATACTTTCATGGCTAATCAATCCAATAACGATAATGCGGAAGCAAAATAGCTATCCGGTGTAGATTTAATGATATATCCTCTTAATTAAGAGAAACATTGTTACCTATATATATAGAATACCACAGTAATTGCAAATCGTCAATATTTTTTTACCTATATTTACCTATAATTTACAGTTTTTTCTCAAAAGTGCCCACTATTGCATCTAAAAAGGAGGTATACATCTTTAAATTCGTAAAGTTTATTTGACAGAGTATGAGTTTAATGGTATAATGTGCCGATAATAGATGTAATATGCCGTAGTGTTTTCGGTAAAAAATATGGAGATTTGCGTGGCAAGAACTCGAACGTATGAAAAGATGGAAAAAAGTGTTGTTCACCATATAGGTAAAACTATTTTTGGTGGAATTCGCACTATAGGTAAAGGCATTAACCGCTTTGTAAAATTGTGTGATAGCAAGTTAACTATCATGATAGTACCTCATTCTCAAACTAATGTTATAAATTTTAGAACAAACATCTTTTCACTTTCGCTTGGAACACTTATCTTCATTGGAATGATTTTTTCATTTTTCTATTTTAATCGACAAAATGCAATTTCTTCTTCCGAAATAGCACGCTTAGAAACAGAAAATCGCGAAAGCCTTGCAAGTTTTGACATACTTAAAGATGAAAACAATAACCTATTGCAAGCTGCAGAAAAATTTAAAACTGCTTTAAACGAATCTTTGTCATTAATTGGATTGGATATTTCATCTTCTTCAAGAAATTCTTTCCAAGACAGCGACTTATCTTCTTTAATGGATAGCCAATCCTTATCTGCTGGAACTACAAAAGAAATTGCGGATGTACAACAACTCACATCATATATAGAAGGTACCATTGAACCAATTGAACAAATTGGGGAAGTTATAAAATCACAACAAGCTATTTTCTCTGATACGCCAAATATTTGGCCTTTAAAAAATGGTGTAGGATATACAACTGCACAATTTGGACACTCACTTCACCCAATTACTGGACAATGGTATATTCACACAGGATATGACATTGCTACAGGTCGAATTGGAGACCCTATTGTAGCCGCTGCAAATGGAAAAGTTATTGCAAGCACCTACAGTAATTCACTAGGTATTCACGTTGCAATTCAACATAAGTATGGTTATATTACACGCTATGCACATATGAATGCAAGCGATGTGACGTTAGGAGAAGAAGTAGAGCAAGGCGATGTAATAGGCTACATTGGAAACACAGGACTTTCAACTGGCCCACACTTGCACTATGAAGTTTGGATTGGCTCAAGTCAAATAGATCCAGCTCCATACGTAAACATTAAATCAGTACAATAGCAGGCAAACAATGGCTTTTCAAAATGATGATATTTCTATTAACACACTGATTGGACAAGGTGCTTTTATTCAAGGAAATTTAAGTGTAAAAGGGTTTGTCCGCTTTGATGGAGACATAAATGGAGACCTTGAAACAACGGGTAGGCTTATCATTGGAGATCAGGCAAGAATAAAGGGAAACATACGCGCAACATCAGTACTTATTCATGGAATTGTTGAAGGGGATGTTGTTGCACCAGAAGGTGTACGCCTTTTTTCAACCGCAACAGTTATTGGTGATATTATATCAAAGAAAATATTTGTAGAAGAAAAAGTTTTTATCCAAGGTCAGTGTATTATTTTTGCTAACCCAGAAACCTTTGAAGAAGCAAAAAAAGAATGGCAAGATGAAAAAGCAATAAGGGAGAAAACCTTACTCGTTAGTCGGGGGAAACTCTAATGCAATCTCTAGATCCCCTAGGACTAGCACATTCATTTTCTCAAGCAAGTGAGATTGCTAAAAAAAAGGAACAAAAAAATTCTGCAACAAAAACAAAATCAAAATCATTTGCAACCATATTACAAACAAACCAAGCTGAACAAGAAATTTCTTCAGAAATGGATATCGAATACCTACATGCAATTGAAGGAAAGTCTTTTGACGATACCCTACAATACTTAGTTGATTCTGTGTATTCAGCAGGTGACAAACTCAAAAAAAATCCTAGCGCCGATGAATTTAAGAGTTACAGAAAATCTTTATCGCATTTTTTAGAGTTCATCGTTAAAAACACTTATGAAATAGAAACACATCAAAGAATACGTGGAAGAAAGCGTGTTGTATATACATTAGTAAATGTTGTCAATGAAAAACTAGATAAGCTTGCGAATGGAATTTTATTTAATCAAAATGACCAGCTTAATATACTTGCCCGCGTAGAAGAGATAAACGGGTTATTGGTAGACTTTTTTTCTTAAACTACCAAACACTATTTGTAAAAAACGGTTTTAAATATAACTACTGTTAAAACTGGGTAAAAAAAATTAAAGTAGTTGGAGGACACAATATGAGTGACATTATTACAGGTAACATAGATGATTTAAATCAAAATGACTTACTATCATTGGAAGATGAAGGAGTGGATGAGGCAATACACCAAGAAAGTAAAAACTATGTTTTTCCAAATCCACTATATCATTTGAAACTAGAATATTCATCTGAGAGTTTGTATGCAACAGCAGCAGACAGTATGAATTTAAATGCTGGAGATTATGTAATTGTACAAACACGTTATGGCAAAGACATGGCGCTTGTTTTAGGCACTTCAAAAAAACCTCTTGGCATTCAACCTTCCGACGTTGTTCCCGTTGAGCGCAAAGCAATTAAAGAAGATATAAAGCGTTCTCAAGATTTGAAAAATCGCGAAAAAGAAGCCTTAAGAACATTCAAGGATAAGACTTTATCACGAAAACTAGATATGAAGGCATTAGGAGCGCACTTTTTATTAGAAGAGCAAAAAGTTGTTTTCTTTTTTAGTGCAGATAGTCGTGTGGATTTTAGAGAGCTCGTAAAAGATTTAGTGAGCATTTTTAAAATGAGAATAGAGCTTCGGCAAATTGGAGTTCGCGATGAATCACGTATTATTGGGGGTCTTGGTGTGTGTGGGCGTCCATTTTGTTGCAATGCAGTTTCTGACAAACTACGCCCAGTGTCTATAAAAATGGCAAAAAATCAAAACCTCTCTCTCAATTCAGTAAAAATATCTGGTCAATGTGGAAGGCTTTTATGTTGCCTTGCGTATGAAGCCGATTGGTATAACGAGGCAAGAAAGACTATGCCATCAGAGGGAGCAAGAATTTATTTTGAAGGAACCGCCTTTACCATTACAGAAACAAATCAAGTAAGGGGTACCATAAAAATGACTGGAGAAGATGGCAGACTTCTTGAAATGAGTGCGTCAGACTTTTTTCAAGATGGAAACAAATGGAAAATAAAAAAGAATAGACAGTAGCAACGGCTACAGCATGAAAAGAAGGGAAAATGATTGCTTTATTGTTTATAGGACCATGCTTCTTATGGAGAAATCTATACCTACTCGCTACAAATGAGTACGCAAAGGATGAACTTCCTAGAGCATTAAAGTCTTTTTCTCTTCCTGCATTATACTCAGGATTTTACCTATTACAATTAAAGCATGTTTTATATAAACCTCTTTCCAGAAAGTTTTTGGCTCTGCTGTGGGCATTAACACTTTTACACAGCCTCGTTTGCATCACCTATGCGTGTGCTTATTTTAGCCCTGTTTTTAACAATGAGACAATTTACAATACTCTCCATACAATAGCCTCTTTTATCAGAATAAATAATTATTATGATGACACACCTCAAAAATTAACAGGAAGACTTATTACAGTTTTCACAATGCTAGTATTTTTACTGCAAGGTTTTTTTCACTTAGCTAATTGGAAAATTTTATATCGGTTAAAACTCGGTCCTAAAAAAAATAGAAAGAGTCGCAAATGGGCAAAATAATTGTAAACGTAAAGGTAATTGGAATACTTTTTGGCTATATTTTATTTTACACGGTTCTCTTTTTCTTTGAACCTCAAATCATAGTGATTAAAGAACACGTACGCAGAGTAAAAGGAAAAAAAACACTTGACATATATCGATAAATTTTTATATAATTAAAACAGGAGACAAAAAAACTATGACGATTACAGTATGTATGGGAAGCTCGTGCTTTAGTAGAGGAAATGCAACCAATGCAGAAACAGTTCAAATGGTGGTTGAAAAAATAGGTATACAAAATAACGTAGAGATACGAGGATGCTTATGCGAAGGACAATGCAAAAAAGGTCCAAACGTAAGAATTAATAACACCCTATACTCTAATGTATCACCAGAATCGCTTGAGGATATGATACAACATGAGTTGTCACTAGAAAATGGGGAGTAAAACATGAATCAATTACAACCTGTTTACACAGAGCCAACAGAATGCCAAGATTGTTATAAATGTGTACGCCAATGTCCTGTAAAGGCTATACGAGTTGAACAAGGTCATGCATTAATTATGCCAGAGCTTTGTATCATTTGTGGACGATGCGTAATAAATTGCCCCGCTAAAGCAAAGCGTGTACGTGATGACAGGCCAAAGGCTCGCCATTTAGTTGCAACAAAAGAGCATGTTATAGCGTCACTTGCCCCATCGTTTATTTCAGAATTTCCAGAATACACAAAAGAACAAATAATCAGTGCAATAAAAAAACTAGGATTTTATGGAGTATCAGAAACGGCCATAGGTGCAGATTTGGTTTCAGCACAAATTGCAAGCGACATTGAAGAAGCTGTAAAAGACAAAAATGGGCAAAGAATCTTTTTGTCATCGGCTTGTCCTACCACAGTTGAATACATAAAACATGTTATGCCTGACTTTACCCCATTTATCACGGACAGGGCATCACCGCTACTAGCACACTCACGCTTCTTAAAGAAGCATTATGGCGAACATAGTCATGTAGTTTTTATAGGTCCCTGTCTTGCTAAAAAAAGAGAAGCTGATGTATTTGATGAAATCGAAGTTAGTCTTTCTTTTGAGGATTTACGGCAATGGTTTTCAGAAGAAGGTATAGAACCTCAAAATTTAGA
>CAYJOZ010000047.1:0-11156 GCA_964371925.1 uncultured Treponemataceae bacterium
TACGTGAAAATCTTTTTGTAAAAAAATGTGCAGAAGTTGTAATTGCAGAATACACAGACGAAAACGAAAAAGTACACAATGCAGGCTTCGCCCTCTTTTTCCATAATTTTTCAACCTTTTTAGGAAAGCCGGGGCTTTATTTAGAAGACCTCTTTGTGCACCCAGAATATAGAGGAAAAGGCATAGGCGTTGCATTATTTAAGCATCTCATAAATCTTACAAAGGAGCGTGGGTGTGGAAGAATGGAATGGAGCTGCCTTGATTGGAACGAGAGCTCTATTAACTTTTACAAAAGCTTTGGTGCAGTTGCCATGGATGAGTGGTCAGTTTACAGGTTAACAGAAGAAAAATTAGAAAATTTATAAGATGTTTTTCTCATATCCTATTTCGCTACATTATATCACTGATACCAGGTGTAATTCGTGCTATGATGTAAAAAAACGCCTACATATGTAAGCGTTTAAAACAAGAAAACTATAATAGTTATTTTTTACTCTCATAGTACTCAATAAGAGCACCGTCTTTTAAGACAAAAGCAAGTCTATCAGTTTCACTGAGCACCATAATTGGCACCACAACTTGATCTGCAGCCTCTACAAATGCCTCGAGATCATCTACGCTATACGCCACATGAAACATATGGTGAAGTAATTCTGGAAAAGGTGTACCTTCTTCAAATTTTAAGTATTCTATTTTTTCTGCATAATCATCTACGTTGCTCACCCAAAACTTTGCACCTTCATTCCAGGTCATGTTGGGTTTTTTATTTGTGATTGGGATTCCAATATGCATGTATTCTGCTTTCATAATATATATTCTCCTCGATAATTAAAATAGCATGAATCCTCCATACTAATGGAGAACTCACACTATTTTTTAATGTTTCCTATTTACAATGTGAAAAATTTATTTTCCTGCAAGTTCAAAAGCATCGCCCATAAGCCAAACATCACCAGGCTTACTCAACTTACCCAATTCTGGGTCTAAGCGAAGAAAATGTTCACATTTTAAATGTGCATCCAAGTGAGCTCTACTTTCCCATCTTTCAAAGTATAAAAACTCTGTTTCTTTACCTGGGACAGTAGATGATACCAATGAAAATTCATAACATCCATCTTCCTTGCGAGTTTCATCAACCATTTCGCGAGCCATTTCTAAATACGCTGCCTGATTTTCTACTTCAACAAATTTTTGCGCTACTACATAAAACATATTAGTTCCTCCAAAAAATATTATAATCGCATAAAATGCTATACGATACAAAAAAATTAATTCTTAGTTTTGTGTTGCATACTATCCAAAATAATTGCCAATAGCAAGAAAACACCCTTAGCTGTTGTTTGCCAGAAAGTTTGCACCGCCATAAGACCCATACCATTGTTTAATATACCAATAACTAAAACACCAATAAATGTCCGAGCAACACTACCTTTACCACCAGATAACATTGTGCCACCAAGTATTACAGCTGTAATAATATCAAGTGCATATGATTCACCTGTTGATGGAACAGCAGCTCCAGATATACCTATAAGTACGCATCCTGCAATTGCTGCCATTAAGCCTGTTAACACGAATAATGATACACCAACCTTACCAGTATTAATACCAGCTAGGCGAGCTGCGATACGGTTACCACCGCTAGCATAAATATGTCTACCATAAACGGTTTTTGTTGTCATAATTGCGAAAACAACAAAACTTATTATAAGAATTAAAATCGATACAGGAATTGAGCCAAACAACTTAGTTCTTCCAAAAAATAGAAGACTTTCATTTGTAATATATGTTGATTGCCCATCAACCAATACGAAGCTTAAACCTCTAACTACATTCATCATAGCAAGTGTAACAATAAAGGGTGCTAAATTAAACTTTACTATAACAATACCGTTTATAAACCCAATAAGCATACCACAGAGAAGCGCAGCTATAACTCCGACATACCAGGGTAATCCTTCAACCACTACAAGATATGCTTGCAATGTTCCAACGAACGCTACAGTAGAACCTACAGAAAGATCAGGTCCCCATCCAATAACTGCTGTTGTCATAGCTGTTGCAATGATACCAATTACAGAAACTGAAACTAAAACATTCATAAAGTTTTGAACGCTTAAAAAATAAGGTGTAGCGAACGAAAAGAAAACGAATAATATAGCTAATATGAGATACAAGCCATATTCAGACAAAAAAATTGTAGGGTCTATTGCCTTTTTGATTTTAGCAGTGTTATTTTCCATGTGACCCACCTCCTAATGTATATTTAGATACTGCATGCTTCATCAAAATATCCTGATCAGCATCTTTATAAGGTACTTCTGCGGTAACCGAACCATCACAAAGAACGTAAATTCGATCTGATATTCCAATTATTTCTGCAAGTTCTAAGGAAAAAACTAAAACGGCAACACCCTGCTTTGTTAATTCCTCAAGTATTGTATAAATTTCTGCTTTTGCTCCAACATCCACACCACGTGTAGGCATATTGAGTATCAACAGCTTACTGTCATTTGTAATCCACCGTGCAATCATAGCTTTTTGTTGGTTACCACCACTCAAAGATGCAATTAATTGCTTTTGGTCTTTACACCTGATTTTCATACGATCAATCCATTGGTCTGCGACATTTTTTTCTTCTTTTGCATCAATGAACAAAAACTTTGAAAGCTTTTTAAGAGAAGCTATTGTAATATTAGTGCAGAGCGTTTGAGCTGGAATCAGCCCTTCTGTTTTTCTATTACTACTAACATAGCCAATTTTCTTTTCATTTGCCACAGTTAGATTTTTCACTTTTAATTCTTCGCCGTTAAGCATCATTGTGCCACCTTTTAGTGGTATTGATCCTATGATAGCTTCGCAAATTTCTTCCTGCCCTGCTCCCATAAGCCCAAAAAATGATACTATTTCGCCTTTGCGAATATTAAAGCTAATATCTTTTATTCCTTCATTAACGTAAAGATCTTTTGCCTCAAATATTACCTCACCGGGTTCGACGCGGTGACGCGGATATAAATCAGATAATTCACGACCAACCATCATTTGTACCATGATATCATCAGTTGTATCTTTTATTAACAATGAGCCTACTGTTTGTCCATCACGAAGAACGGTAATACGATCAGACAAAGCATGATGCTCTGATAATCTATGTGTAATAAATACAATTGCAAGCCCTTTTTCTTTAAGAGAGCGTACAATTTCAAAAAACTTTTCGGTTTCTTGATCGCTAAGAGCTGCAGTCGGCTCGTCCATAATTAATATACGGGCCTCTTTACTCAAAGCTTTTGAAATTTCTACCATTTGTTGCTCTGCAACTGATAATTGACTTACTTTTTTACGTACATCTATATCTATTCCCAAATCCAACAAGAGATGTTCTGCATCGCTAAACATTTTTTTCCAATCAATTAGGCGATTAGATTTTCTCGGTATATCACCCACGTAAATGTTTTCTGCTACTGTTAAATCTTTTAATAGATTAAACTCTTGATAAATAATTCTTATGCCCAAGGCAAGAGAATCAGCGGGAGAATGAATATGCACAGGTTTACCTTCAAAAAACAATTCTCCACTATCTTTTGTATAATCTCCACCGATAATTTTCATTAAGGTAGATTTACCTGCCCCATTTTCACCAAGCAAACCATGTACTTCGCCACTATATAGGCTAAAAGACATATCACGCAATACGTGAGCGGTACCGAAACTTTTATTAATTTCTTTTGCTGTAAGCAGTGCCTCCAAAACCTATACCTCCTTTATACATTAGTACATTCTTCTAAAACTATTGACTTATCCAAAAAGTTGTACTTTATGAATAAGCCAATTTCGAAACATTCATTACTGCAATGAAACAGGACATAAGCCCTGTTTCATTAGTAATTATTGTGCAGGATAATATTCTTCAATATTATCTGGTGTAATCATGTTGAATGGAGCATTAATAATCCAAGGATGTTGTGTTCCATCGTTTAAGTATGAAACAATGTGTGGCATCCAGAAAGAACCCCAGCGGTGGTAAGAAATATCCATACTTCCTACGAAGATACCATCATCTGCACGAATCATTTCAACCATTTGTCTAGCTAAACCGTTACTTACTAGCAAGCTGTCATCTGCTCGCCCTGATTGTTGAATAGCTGCTAACATACTAGCTGATGCATCATCAGAGTGTGTCCAACCAATGAATTTTTTATCTTTTGGCAATGTTTGTAAAAAGTCTAATGTTCTTTGGAATGCAATTTCAACGTCTCCATCTGAAGAACTGTCTACAATTTCAATCCCAGGCATTACACTTTGGATACCTGCGTATGCACCTTCGTTACGAATAAGGAAAGCACCACCAGCTGTATCTAAACCTACTTCAAAAAATACACATTCATCTGCTGTCCAGCCTTTTTCAAGAGCTTTTTCCCCAACATATGCTGCTGAAGCAAAACCTGACTTGTAGTCTGGTACATTGAATTGTGGTGCCCGAACACCATTTGCTGCAATAGCTTCTGTAGCAATAGAAAGAACAGGAATACCAGCTTCTGTAAGTTTTGTCATAAGCTGAGGGTTAGATACGGTATCATTTGTGTAAAGAATATAAAGATCAACATCACCAGCAGCAATAGCCATATCAACATTTGCATTCATTTGGATAGGATCTAACATATTATCCATAGTCCATAAATCAACGCCTGCTTCTTCAGCAGCTACAATCATTGAGTTTTCAATGTCACGAGCAACTGGGTTTTTACCGTTAAAGAATGTAAAAACAATTCTATAAGGTCTGTCTGCTTTTACAACAGGTGGAGGAGTATTTTGCTCTAAAGGTGTAATTTCCTCAAGAGTAGGATAATCCATTGTTGGCTCAATTGGAGCTCTTTTTGGAGTATCTTGGCCACCACCGGCAAACACTCCAACACATACCATCATCATAACACATAGTGCAATAATTTTTTTCATTTTTTTCTCCTTTCAAAAACTTTCATTTATATGTTAAGCATTTTTGATGCTTTCATATACTTCAAATGCTTCTTTTGTTGTATACCCGTCATGCACAATTTTGCCGATTGCTTGAGTCATGGCAATTGGAGATTCACTTTGAAAAATGTTTCTTCCCATATCCATACCTTTCGCGCCTTCTTGCATAGCCTTATAGGCCATATCTAGAGCTTCATACTCTGGCAATTTTTTTCCACCAGCAACAACAATAGGAACCGGACAAGCTGCAACAACTTTTTCAAAACCTTCGCAATAGTACGTTTTAATACAATGTGCTCCAAGCTCTGCTAATAAGCGAGTTGCAAGCATAAAATAGCGATTTGTTCTTTCCATTTCCTTTCCTACAGCAGTAACTGCCATAACAGGAATGTTGTATTTTTCGCCTGCATCAACTGCTCTACAAAGTGTTTCTTGAGACTGAGCTTCACCCTTTGCACCAACAAAGCATTGAATTGCAAGCAAAGCTGCATTAATTCGCACTGCATCTTCCATGTCAGCGCCAATACCAGTACCAACACTCATGTCATCAAAAAGAACAGAGGTGTCACGAGTAGCGCGTAAACATACAGCCTTATTATTTGCAGGATTGATACATGTTCTAAATGCTCCACGTGTCCCCATCAACGCATCGACATATGGCACAAGGGGATCAATTGCAATATCTAGTCTTTCTAAACCTGCTGTAGCACCCATAATATATCCATGGTCAAAGGCTAACATTACTGTATTACCTGACTTTGGATTAAAAATTTGAGAAAGCCTATTTTTCATTCCCCAACCGGCATTACATAGCCCCTTGACATGAAATCCTTCCATTACGGGAGGCGTATCCAAGTGATAATCTTTTGCGTCTTTATTTCCGACCGCTTCTGCCATTTCCTAGCTCCTATTTTTCTTATTTTTTGCTATAACCGTATGAACTTGCAGGTGTATTCCAATATTTTAAGAATCGTTCATCATTCCAATTTGCAATATTTAATTGGAATCCTGCTTGCTCTTGAACAGTTAATATATTGCCTGCATAGTTTGCAACAACCTCTATTCCAAGATCTTGCAAATAATTAACACAATCTTTTAACAATATGAATTGTTCCATCAATGTAGTTGCACCACTTCCGTTTATAAGAACAAAGGCTTTATCACCTTTTTTCATTGATAAATCTGAAACCAATGCTTTTGCCATGATAGCAATTGTTTCTTTTGAAGACTTCATTTTTTGGCGTCCACCACCACCTTCTCCATGTTGCCCCATTCCAATTTCCATATCTTCATCGCCGAGATCTCCAAAAGGTGTTCCCGTTGCTGGATGAGTAGCACAATGAGCTGCAACTGCAATAGTTGCCATTGAATCTGCATATACTTGAGCTAATTCAGCAACTTCTTCAAGTGATTTACCTTCTTTAGCTGCAGCACAAGCGATATGGTATAGAGGGAAAGCCCCACCTAATCCACGTCTATCATCAGAATTTGAACGAGGTGCGTTAGAAATATCTTCTTGTGTAACAACTTTCTTAACATTTAAGCCAGCTTTTTCACACATTTTCATTACCATGTTACCTGTTAACATATCACCAGCATGATTTAATACTAGAAGAAGAACTCCATGACCTTTATCAGCCATTTTTACAGCTTCAAACACATTTTGCGGGTTCGGAGCAGCAAAAACATCACCTGCTACAGCAATATCAAGCATACCATCACCAACAAAACCATGAACAGCTGGTTCGTGCCCTGTTCCTCCAAAAGATACTACAGTAACCCTATTTGCACTTGCAAGCGCATTAGACACAACCAAGTTGTTTTCAAGTACCTTAACATGCTCAGAGGCTGCTAAAGCATAACCTTCCAAAAGTTCTTGTGTCAACGAATTAGGATCGTTGATAAATTTTTTCATTTTCATTTTATTCCTCCTACAAAAATTATTTTATATTCTTTAGTAATTCACTACCAAAAAAAATCACATTTACTATTATGAGCTTTGCAAACATTGATTTAAGCCCTCAAAAAAATACTTCATAGACATTGCTCCTGCATCAGGAGTGCCAATAGTTTGCTCTTTATAGCTTTTTGCTCGTCCAAATTTTGAAACAAAACCTTTTGAAGCTTCAGCTCCTTTTTGAGCGGCCTCAGCGCCAGCTTGCATAACTTCTTTAACATCACCCTCTGCTGCACCAATAGCTTCTACGGCGGGTGCTAAAGTATCCATCATTGTTTTGTCACCTACATTTGCCTTAGACAACGCATACAATGTTTCATAACCTGTTTTAAATAGTGCTTTAAATTCTGCACTCTCAATTTCTTTTGAATCAGGCGCACCTTCGCTCATACCTTCAAATAAAACGCTCCAAAGCGGAACAGCACTTCCACCGTTAATCATCATTACACTTGATGATGCATCATCAAGCAACGATTTAAAAGTGTAATCAGTATTATTACTGATAGTTGCTTTAATGCTGTTCATTATTTTTGTCATAGTTATACCATGATCAGCATCTCCAAACCTTGCATCAATTTCAGTAAGCTCTTGTTCTGCCCCAATAACTGTGTCAGCGCCACTAATAATCATATCCTTAAAATTTTCAACCGATAACATATGTTACTCCATTACCCTATATTTTTTTACACAATGCAATATTTTTTTTCAAAATACTCATAAACGCAAATACAATTGTAACACCACATATTTCATTTGTCAATTAAAATATTTACTATTTTTATATTTTTTTACTTTTATTTCAATGTTTTTAGTTACGTTTGTAACTTGTACAAAAAAAAAGAAGGTTTTTATATCTTACTTTCGTAAAAAAATAAAAACCTTCTGTAATAATCAGTTATGCTATTACATATTACATTTTTTCAATAATTTGTTGTGCAACAACATCAGATAATATACAATGGGTAAATAAGCCTGTCTTTAAGGCACCAATAGCAGACGCACTATCAACTGTATCGACACAGACTGCAACAACTTTTTTAGTATTCTTGATGTATTCTAGCTCTACTTGCATAGCATTATCATTTTCAGGAAGTAGAATATTTCCATTTATATCATAATAGTAGGCAAGAAATCGACCTACAGCATTTTTTGTTTTCAATGAATTTCCAAACCGAAGTTGCGTTGCAAAATCGGGTGAAGAATAAAGATTCGAAACATTTATAAGGGCCGTATCCATAGATTGCCAACTTTTTTCAATATTTCCATAAAGCTCAGATGATTTATACAAGGCTTTTTCATCTGCAGACTCAACCAGTGCAGGCAAATATAAATATTGAGCCTTTAGTTTTGTGTGCTCTTCAATTTTTCTCACCAACTCATCTGTGTTATAACTCATATACGATGCTCTTAGGGCGCCTATGAGGGGAAACGCATATCCCGTACAATTTGACTGTATATTCTCACGTTCTAATTTATTAATCATCCACCCAATTGAAGATCCACAGCCAATACCTATACTTAGACTTTCACTTGAGTTAGCAAAACAAAAATCATACATTGCACTTGCTATCTTTTCAGCCATTGAATTTTGCTCTCGTTTAATTGTCCTTAGCACAATTGCTTCCTTTAAGCAAAATGACTCTTCTAGCTTTCCTTGCAAAACTTCTTGTATACTGTCTATTTCATTTATGGTAACTGAAATTATATTAAAGCGCTTTGCCTCTGAAAGCAATTTTGAAACCATTGGACGAGAAACACTTAGTGTTTTTGCAATTGCATCCTGACTCATATCTTGTTCATAATACATTTTTGCTACAGAAGTAAGTCTTGCAAGCTTTTTCTCATCTGGGAACATTTATCTCTCCAATTATTTATGCTTCGTAAACTATACATCTAATACGAGCATCTTTTTAAAATTACAAAATATTTTATCACATTTATTAAGAAAAATCTATAGCTTTAAAAAAGCAGTGCATGGTGCATACTTTTAAGACTATTTTAATCATCTCTCGCTATAATGTATAATCAAATAAATACTCACGCCTTGCCTTTTCGGCAATTTCGTAGTATCTTATAGTAAAGAATAGCATCCGTGCTATTCTTTACTATCGAGTTTCAGCTATGCTGAAACATCGTTGACCCAAGGGTTAAGTGCCGTCCATGGCACGATTATAAAAACAAGGAAGGAAACATGGAAGAAACTCCTAAAAAACCCGCAGGATTCAATTTAACCCCTGCAAAACTACTACTCATAGTAGTAGCAATAGTTGCGCTCAGCACACTAGGTACAAGCTTTTACATGGTAAATGAGTCGGAACAAGCTGTAATTACTCGGCTTGGAAAATATTATAAAACAGTTGGTCCAGGCCTCCAATTTAAGATCCCATTTGGTATAGATAAAAGTTTTATAGTACCAGTTACATTAATACAAAAAGAAGAATTTACCGTAAATACCCTTCCGGGGAATCAAGTGTATTACCAAAGCACCGCAGGCGTCGATGGATACACAATGCTCACAGGAGACCTTAACATAGTCGATGTAGAATGGATTATTCAATACAAAATTGTCGATCCTGTATCTTGGCTATTTAACGTACAAGATAAAAAACAAACAATTCGTGACATATCACAATCAGTTATTAATGCCCTAGTTGGAGACAGAGCAATTTTAGATGTTATTGGCTCTGAACGTATTTCAATAGAAGTGGAAGCCATGGATAAAATGAACGAAAAATTCAAACAACTTGGCCTTGGCATTGATATAACAGCAGTATTGCTCCAAAACATAGTACCTCCAGCAAATGTTCAACAAGCGTTTGAAGATGTAAACCGGGCACAACAAGATGCAGAACGCTTTGTAAACGAAGGTAAAGAAGCATACAACAAAGAAATCCCACTCTCTCAAGGTATCGCAGCACAACAGTTGCAAGTAGCAGAAGGGTATGCAATTGAACGCGTAAACCAAGCAATGGGTGACGTTGCGCGCTTTAATGCAGTGTACGAAGAGTATAGAACTGATCCAGAGGTAACACGCGATCGTCTTTATATAGAAACAATTGAAACTGTTCTTGCAGCACGCGAAAATACAACACTTATAGACGGAGAATTAGATAATGTTCTGCCGGTAAAAACCCTTACAGGGCAAAGCACTCAAGGAGCTAACTAATGAAAGCGATGAATAACAAAAAGCTATATTTTACACTAGGAGCAATAGCTGCAGTACTGTTGTTATTTCTCATGATGGGGCCCTTGTACATTGTAAACGAAGGCACCCAAGTGGTCGTTACTCGTTTTGGTCAAATAGTGAATACAAGAACAGAAGCGGGACTTTACATTAAAGTTCCCTTTATTGATGATGTGATAACATACCCAAAACTTATACTTTCATTAGATGGTGATGCCCAACGTATCCCAACGAGCGAAAATCAGTTTATCATTGTTGATACAACAAGCCGTTTCAAAATCGTAGATCCGAAATTGTTTTACCAACGCTCACAAAGCTTGGCACTGGCTATGCCAAACATAAGCTCTATCATTAACACAGCAACGAGAACAATCATTACTCAAAATTCAATTAATGAGATTGTCCGCTCAACAAACCTTTTAAATGAGGTAAAAACAAATGTGATTCTTTCTGCAGAAATAGACATTGAAGAAACAGCAGAATCAACATCTGAACAAACATCTCAAAATATTGTTCCTCATATCACAAAAGGTCGAGATCAGCTAAGCCTAGAAATTACAGAAGATGCTAGCGAGCTCGTTAGTGGATACGGAGTTGAACTCATCGATGTAGTATTACGCCAAATCAAATATTCAGATGACCTAACTGAAAGCGTATACAACAGAATGATTACCGACCGCCAACAAGTTGCCCAAGAATATCGATCTCAAGGTGAAGGTGAAAAAGCAACGTGGCTCGGTAAGCTTGAAAGAGACAAGAAAAATATTGAATCTGAAGCATATAGAGTAGCAGAAGAAATTCGAGGTGATGCCGATGCAGAAGCTAGCCGAATCTATGCAGATGCGTATTCAAAAGATCCCGAATTCTACGAATTTTACAGAAGCTTAGAGTCGTATGAGCAAACAATTCCAAAAATGGACTCAACGTTATCAACAAATATGGACTACTTCCAATACCTCTACTCACCTGAGGGAAGGTAAAGATTAACAAACAACAACAATGTAGGGGCTTATTGCAATAAGCCCCTACATTGTTATACATAAA
>CAYJOZ010000048.1:0-11082 GCA_964371925.1 uncultured Treponemataceae bacterium
TTCAGCCTCCTACCCAAAGTAACTCTTCTTTGCGAGGTTCTGCTGCTAATACCTCCAGCGCTTCTGAGACGGTTGTTACCCAAGGTGTATCAACAGGTAGATCAGAGTCGAGTACAAATGTGTCAACTGAAACAAGTAATTTACTATCGGGTATTGCTAGTGCTAATCCAAGTGATAGTGAAACACAAGGGAGTACTATACATTCAGGAACCTCGCAACCTGGTACACCTGCACAAAATAGTGCATCTGGCTATTCTATTTATTTTGAAGGAGAACCAAGAAGATTGTTAAGCCCAGAAAATCCTACTTTAGAAATCTCTCCTGAAAACCATCACCTTATTCGAGGAAATAGGGATATACGTATTTCGTTTACTGTAGCAGCAAATGGAACTGTATCTCCTTCATCAATTACTTTTACGCCTTCTTCCCTTGTGCCTGCAGGAATACAGTCTGAATTACGCCAACAAATTGCTACTTGGCGCTTTCAACAAGGTCAAAGTAGTGGACAAGCATCATTCAATTATAGTATTATACAAGAATAATATGTAGGAGTAATATGAAAGACATAAAAGCAGTAGCATTTGATATTGATGGCACTCTCTATCCTGATAGTAGGTTACTATTTCATCTAGGATTATATTTTTTCAAGAATATGAAATTCTTTTTAGCCTATAAGAAGGTGCGCCATATACTGCACAGAACAGCTGTCTTGCCAGACTTTTTTGAGTACCAAGCTCGATTACTAGCAGAGATGATGAGTATAACTGTTCAAGAAGCTCATGAGAAAATAAATACAATAGTATATGAAGGTTTGGCTCCTTACTTTACGAAAATAAAGCCCTTTCCTGGAATAGAAGAAATGCTTATTAAATTTCAAGGAGCAGGCTTAAAACTTGCGGTTATGTCCGACTTTCCGCCAGAACAAAAGGGCGACTTATGGGGATTTAAGAAATACTTTGAAGTGTTAATCGGAACAGAAGCATGTGGTGCCTTAAAACCGTCTATTTACCCATTTGGGGTATTAGCAGAAAAGCTTGAATTAAAACCAAACGAAATTCTATATGTTGGAAATAGTATTCGAAGCGATATCGAAGGTGGCAATAGTGCGGGTATGAAAACAGCATATATTATGCCATTTTGGCGAAAAATTTTAAATAAAAAGCTCAGAAAAGCTAATATTTCGTTTAAAACCTATCGCCAATTATGTAAAATTGTGTTACAATAGAGTGTAAAATAGTCGTGCTTTGTGCTTCGCAAACGATGACTATGTAGAACTATTTTCATTGGGTGGGGTTCGATGATTGGTGACATAATTGTTATTGTAGTATGTTTTGGATTGATTTTAGTTTTTCGTGAAATTGATAAGCAAAATCGTTCGTTCGAAAAAATAAAAAAGTTTTCAGATAAGATACTTGCAGACTTTGCAGAGTATTTTAAAAATCAAAATACTCAAATTAAAAATGCAAGTATAGATCTTGATGTTAAGCAAAGTCAGGCAGTTGCAGCTGTTAAACGTTTTGAGGAAACTATTGAAGAGTTTGAAAAGCGAAGTCGCGAACTAGCAGAAAAAATTACCATTGTTTCCGACATAGAAAAAAGGCTAGCTACGTATGATAGCTCTCTTTCTGATTTATTTGGTATGACTGAGCGTGTAGAAGAAAATCTTGACAGAATTAGAGTTCATTCAAATCTTGTAAATAAAGTTTCGAATCAATTAGATACCCATGAAAAGCAACTAGCGAAAATTGAAAATGATATACCTGCGATTATTTCGAATTTAGAAAATCTTAATGAAGAAAGAATGAATGTACTTGGTAAAGATTTTTCTTCATGGGTCGAGCAACGTACTGCAGACCTTCAATCATTAGCAAATGCAGCAGTAGAGAAAAATGAAATGCTCTTAGAAGAGATACAGCAAGTCTATGACAACTCCTTTATGAATGCAACTCAAAAAGCAGATAATTTGGAAGATGAATTGTTTGAAAAACTAAAGGCTCAAACTTTGCAGAGAACAGAAGAGTTTGAAGAAATTCTTACTCGAAATAGCAATGACTTGCATAGTTATGTCGAGCGAGAACGAGATGATCTTGAAAGCGAATTACATAAGAAAATAACAGAAGCGAAAACACTTGTAGATGTTTCACATGAACAGTTTAAAGAAAAGTCAGATGCGGCATTTGAACAGCTTAACGGCATGATTGAGCATATTGATACTACTTTGGTTTCAAAACAACAAGAAAGCGAAGAAGTGTTACATCAGTTTGAAGAAAACATTGAAAAGATTGAGCACGCAATGCAGGCAGATCTTGAATCTTTGCAAGAACAGTTTCAATCAAGCATTGAGACTGCAATGGGAGAAATACACGAAACTATTGATAACACTGTCTCTAGAAATCTTTCCGAAGCGATTCAAAGCCAAGAAGAAAAGATACAAGCGTCATTATCACAACATGAGGATCAATTTAAAGACTCTATTGCTCGCCTAATAGATGAAGTTGATATCAAATTAAATAATTTATCTTTAAAATCTGAACAAGAAATCTCTCAATATTTAGATACAGTAAATACGCAAGATCAAAGATTAAGAGACTTAATAAGAGAGAATGCTTCTGAAATTGAAGATGCTATCGCACATTTTAGATCGAACTTACATGAAAAATTAGAGACAATAGCTGAAAGTGTTGCGGGTGAAATGCAACGGCAAGCAGAAGAAATAGGTGCATTTGAATCAAATTTTGAGAAAGCCCAAGAAATGATAAAGCACATGGATGAGTCTATTTTAGCAAAGCAAAAAGAAACAAAAGATGTGGTAGACCGCTTACAACAGCATTTAGAATCGAATGCAAGCGAATTAGCCGATGTTTTAGATGATAAAATTCAAAGTTTTGAAAGCGAATTTGAAAGTATTGTCAATTCACTAGAAGATAAAATTGCTGAAAAAACAAGTTCTATGGCAAATGAGATGTCAGAACGTTGTGTTTCATTACAAGATAGTTTTGATTCGAGATTAGATGAGATTGATACAGTGGTAAACTCGCTACACGATGAAGTAATAAAAGAAAACAACGAAAAAACAATTGAGTTTTTTTCTAATTTAGATACGTACATTAAAGATGCAAGAAAAGATGCTGAATACAGACTAGAAAGACTTAATGTTGCAGGCCAAGATATTGACAACCTAGAAAACAATCTAAGGCGATTAATGGAAATAGCAGAGCAACGTGTAAATGCAGATTTCGAAGATTTTAAAGTGGAATCAAATAATAATCAAAAAGAGTTTGAAGAACAAGCTACAAATTCTTTTAATGCGGTTCGAGAAGGTTTAGCTGCAATTGATGAAGAATTAAATACACTGAAAACAACTGCCTACGAAAATGTTTCAGAAAAGTTACAAATTTTTGAAGACGATTTCTTTGAAAATCTACGCAAGAGAAGTGATGCGATGGCAGAGTCTCTTGAAGACTGGAAACACATATTTGAAGGTCAGCTTACAGAGCTTAGTGCTAACTTAGAAAATGATCGCCTTGTTACAGAGTCAAAGTTCTCTGAAGACATGAAAGGTCATTTACAAGTAAGCCAAGACAGGTATAGAGAACAATTATCTCGCCTTGAAGAAAACATGAAAAATACTGAAAGTAATTATGCTGAAAAAATTAAGGAAATTGAAAACAGCTTACGTGTATTTATTGAAGAGCAACGAACTGAGATTAGCAATGCTCGAAAAGATGCTGAGGTTAATTTTAAATCAGAACTTGAAAATCATGGTGAGCTTACTGTTGAAAAACTCAAGCGCTTTGAACGTGAGATTTCTACGCAACTTGGGCAACTTGAACAAACGGTGGCATCAACTCAAGATGAAACAAGTAGTTCTCTTGAGAGTTTGCTAAACGATTTAACATCTTGGAGAGAACGACTTAATATGCAATTCCAAGAAAGTCGTGATACGTATACCGAAAAATTTGATACTTTACAACAGAGTACTCAAGAGCAAATTTCTCAGGTTGAACAAACCTTTGAAGAGGATATTACAAATTATATAAATCTTGTAAAAGAAGAGCGAAGTGCTATCAGTGACGATATTGATGAACTGAAGGTTCAAACCCAAAACTCTCTTTCAATGTATGAATCTCGTAGTGAAGAGATGTTAGAAGAGTTTAGAAAGTCATATGAAACTATGCTTGAAGATACGCAAAGACGAATTCGAGGCGAAAACTCAGAAGCAGAACAAAGAGTTCGTATGCTAAAGGGTATGGTACAGGAAGTTCGCCAAGAAAGCGAAGAAATGCAAGAAAAGATGGTTTTAAAGATACAAACTGAAGCTAATCTTCTAAAAATGAGCATGGATGACATCGACAAGCGACTAAAACAATTTGTTGCACAAACACAATTGTTTGAAAAAACAGAGGAAATGAAGAACGAGCTTGAAAATAACATGGCTGACTTGCGAACACAACTTACTAGATTTGAAAACTTCAAGCAAGTTACTGATAGTATTGAAAATCAATTTTCAAAAATTAGAAAACTTGATGATGATACCATTACACGAATGCAACGGCTTTCAGCAGAAAAAAATCGTATAGATGCGCTTGAAACAGATTTTTCAAAACTTATTGCCTTATCTGGATCAATGGATCAAAAAATTTCTGAGCTTCAAAGCACAAGTGATGATTTGCAAATTCTTCAAGTCGAAGTCAGACGTTTTCAAGAAACACTGGGAGAAATCTCTACTCGCTATGACAGATTAGAAAAGAAAAATCCTGTGCTTGATCAGACAATGGTCGAAATAGATAAAGCCTTTGAGAATCTTCGTGAATTGGAAGACCGTTTAGCAGATTGCGCTCAAGATACAATGCAACTACCAGAAACTATTGATGTAATAAAAAGTGACATGTCATTGCTTGTTGAAAACTCAAAGTCAATTACAGAAATCATGGATAAATTAAGTGACCTCGAAAATATTCTTGGAGAAACAACAAAACAAGTTGAAGTTGTTGAAAGAGCACGCGATGGAATTGTAAAAGTTGAATCACGGTTAACTGACATGATTAAAGAGGCAAAAGACCAAATAAACCTTTATAAAACAGTGAAGGAAAGTGGAGGAAAGGCTGATCCTGGTGCACCTCCTATTGCTGTGCGTGAAAATGTAATAAAGCTTGCGCGCCAAGGGTGGACTCCAGAACAAATAGCGCAAAGTTTGAACATTGCAAGAGGTGTTGTTGAGCTTGTGCTAGATTATTATGCAAGCCAAAACAGATAAAAAAATTACCGCTATTGCCGAGGTCACTGAAAAATTTGAGTTTTTCAGTGACTTACTATTGCCACAATTTTTTTATTATTCTGAGTGTAATGACATACTGGTTAAGAGTTCTTTTCGTACTACCTGTAAAATTTCAATATCCCTCACGGGATCGGCAAGCCCTAGTGTAAGATACCCTGACTGTTGAATACCCGTTACTTCGCCTGGGCCTCTTAAACGTAAATCTTCTTCAGCTATAAAAAAACCATTTGTGCATTCGTGCATAACTTTAAGGCGGGATTTTCCTAGCTCTGTAAGCTTATTCGAATAGATTAAAAAACACGCAGACTGTTCGCTACCGCGGCCAACTCGTCCTCTTAATTGGTGAAGAGCAGCTAGACCAAAACGCTCTGCATGCTCTATGGCCATGCACGTTGCATTTGGTACATCTACACCAACTTCAACGACACTCGTTGCAACAAGCACTTGTATAGTATTGTTTCGAAAATCCCTTAGTATTTTGCTTTGAGATTCTTCATCAACTTTTGAATGTATTACCGCACAATTAAATTCAGGATACACGTGTTTTGACAAGAAATCAAACATTTGCTCAGCAGATTTTAATTGTGTTTTTTGTTCGCTCTCAAAGCTGAGTTCTGGTGACGTATTTTCAAGTTCGTTATCGTGTTCATTAGGTTCTGCATCTTCTATACGTGGATAGACAAAATATGCTTGCCTTCCTTTTTGTAATTCTTTACGTATTGCTTCGTAGGCACGAGATTCATTACCCTGCCTTGTTAAGTGTGTAATGATTGGTTTTCGCCCTTTGGGCATACTTTTAATAGTGGAAACATCTAAATCTCCGTACACGGTAAGTGCAAGCGTTTGCGGTATAGGAGTTGCACTCATCATCAATAGGGCAGGGCTTGTTTGTGTATTGTTTTCTATTTGGTACAAGGATGTTCTTCCCTTGTCAAGTATTGCATTTCTTTGTATTACTCCAAACCTATGCTGTTCATCAACAATGACTAATCGTAAGTTATTGTATAGCACATTTTTTGAAAATAAAGCATGTGTACCAATTAATATATCTATTTCATTGTTTTTTAGTGCTTTTACTAATTGTGTGCGTCCCTTAGACTGTGTGTTACCAGTTAAAAAGGCTACTCTAATTCCCTTTGCGCTTGCAGAAAGTATTGGCTCAAGGAGCTTTGATGCACTTTCTGCATGTTGCTTTGATAAAATCTCTGTTGGAGCAAGTATTGCACACTGTGCGCCCCAGTCAACAACTCTTAAACATGCAAAGAATGCTACTAATGTCTTTCCTGAGCCCACATCTCCTTGTAATAGACGAGCCATTTGAAATTGCGTTTCCCCTTGCTTTGTCTTAACAAAGCTAGCGTCGATTTCGGCATTTAGTTGTATAATTACTGCAATTTGGTCTTCAGTTAGTTTGAAGCTTAGTCGATCATGTAATTGCTTTTGTGCTGGAGATAGTGAGCGCACAAAGTGTTGTTCATCTGTTTCATTTGAAAGTTTTATTTCATTTGGAAAGGGTGCATTTATGCTATTTTTTTTTCGCTCAGACACACGCGATAATATCTTTTCTTGAAAAAGGTATAATTCTTCAAATATGAGGCTTTTCTTTGCAAGTAATGCTTTTTCAATATTTGGTGGATTGTGTAGGTAGCGAATACTGTCACTTTTGTGTAATAGGTTATATTTAGAGTATAGATATTCAGGTAATTCATCTTCAATGCCCAGTAAATATTCTTTAAGCGCTTTTAGGATGGTTTTTCGAACCATCCCTTGTCCAAGACCCTTAGTTAGAGGGTAGATCGGAAGAACTGCGCTATCTGGAAGTGTTTTCCCTTGGTAATCTGCAAGGGAGCCTGTTTTTGAAATGGATATTGCATCAAAGCTTGAACACTGTAGCTCCCCTCTCCTTAAAGAAAAAGAACCTGTGACACTTATTATTGATCCTACAGGAAGTGACTTTTCAAAAAACGGTCTATTAAAACAGATTAGGGATGCTGTTGCACTTGCATCTCTTATAAGTATTTTTAATGTTTTCATTCTTCCAAAGCCAAACCATTCATGAGCAACAACTTCAGCTAAGGTATGTATCTTGGGGTGCGATGAATATGATGATAGTAAATGCGTTTTTGTTCTGTCTTCCCAATCTCTTGGGTAGTATTGAAAAAGATCTGCAACGGTAAAAACATTTACCGCTGCAAAGTGCTTGGCAAGCGATTGCCCAACACCTGCGATATTTATGATTGGAATTTCAATATCTCGCAGTTTCATGTGCTACAAGATTATTTATTGGGCAAGCATAGTTAAGCTTGCAATTACAAAGCCTAAGCCATATTGAAGTATTACGCCTATTGCAAGTAAAATCATTAAAGAATACTTCATTTGTAAAAATCTATTCTTTGTAAAAAAAGGAATGACTCTTTTAATGACAGGGTGAAGTAGATGATCGATGCTTTGCCAAATCTGACCTTGATTTTTATTCAATAAGGTAGCTATTAAGCGAACAAGTACAAGTATATTAAAAAATGTTAATAACGAAGATACTATCGACCATGCCATGCTCACGATGATTAATAATGAAACGCCTAGAGAAAAAGTTCTTGATTGAGCTATTTGATCTGCAATATTCGAAATAAGCATAAGTGTTGCAAATGCAAATATGGGAGATATATCAACTCCATAACGCCGTAAAGGGTTAAACCTTCTAAACAGATTAAGCCATGGGTCTGCAATTTGTGCTAATATGCGGCCTAGGCTGCTATATGCAAGCGATGGAACCCATGTAATAAATACTCGTACTAAACATACAAGCATGTACACAGAAAGAAGAGAACTAAGTGTTGACAAAATTGTAAAAATTATATCCATGATTATAATATACTAAAAAGTCTGTGAACAGGCAAGTGGAAAGTATAAAAAGTGCATGTTCGATTGTGCTATGCTATCTGGTTAACTTGGTGCTGCATTAAAAAAGGATTAAGCCATCCACAAGCAACGAGAGCAAGAATTAAATATAGCACTGAATTGTCTGGGGTACCTATTTTTTCTAACCTTTTTCCAGCAGCGTACTGCCAGTAAAACCAGTAAATACCTATCGTAAGAAAAGAGAAAAGTAGGTGAGTGCTTCCTTTGTATCCTAATCCAGTTTCGCTTTTTAGTTGATCCTGAAAAGAGTAATACCAAAAAAAACCGTATATGCCACATGTAATAATTGTAAACAGTATCATCCATCTGATGCTTCTTTTTTTCATGTAAACTCCTGTAAACAAATGAGAAACTTGTTTATAGCTATAATTATATACCTTTGAAATATTTTGTCAAGGTTAGAGGATTTTAAAGAATGTTATTCAAGCCAAGCACTGTCGATAATAGGACTTTCTAAAAGCTTTTCTATAAATTCGTCAGAAGAAGGAACTGCTGCTATGCGTTTTGGTTTGACAGTGTACTTTTTTCCTAAATTATGTATGTGCATTACTAAGGTGCAATTCCCATCAACGGATTCTAAGTAATCTTGCAACTCAGTGAGTTCAGTGTTACTGTTTGTACTAGAAGTATTGAGAGAAAAAAGTATATGGACTTCCTTAAAAGATTTTTCTTTTAGAGACGATATATCTAATATCTCATCAACTAAAAAGGATGGCTCACCTCTTGATAAATCTACCTTTCCGGACAGAGCCAGTACAACATCATCTGCAATGCGGCTTCTCATCGCCTCCCAAATTTTTGGGAAAAATGTTATGTCAAAGCTACCATCAGTATCCTCAAGTTTTGCAAACGCCATTGCTTTACCTTTTTTTGTCATAATAGGGCGAAGGCCTTTGATTGTTCCTAGAACAGTGTATGATTTATCTGGAGTTGCAAGATCTGCTTTTTTTGATGTAAGTGTTACTGACTTGTCAATAATGTTTTTGTATGAATCTAAAGGATGTCCTGATATATAAAATCCTATAAGTTCTTTTTCGATACGCAGCTTTTCAAGATGAGGCCAATCTTCTATTTGTTCAAATATAAAGGGGGCGTATTCAACTTCATCTACATCTCCAAATAAGCTTACTTGCCCATTTGCTTTATCATTTTTAATATTTTGAACATATTCCACTACTCGCTCTAAATTTGAAAGGAGTGTCGGACGGTTTTGACCAAGTTTATCATATGCACCTGTTCTTATAAGAACATCTATTGCTCGTTTGTTTACGGTATGCAAATCAACTCTTTCAAGAAAGTCCATAAAAGTTTTATATGGGCCGTCTTTCTCTCTTTGTAAAATTATTTCTTCTGCTGCAGCTTCTCCCAAGCCCTTTATACCGGTCAGTCCGTAAACAATTATTCCATCTACTACATCAAATACTTTTGACGAACGGTTAACGTCGGGTGGGTCAATTGAAAGTCCCATAGAATGGCCTTCTTCAATGTATACAGGTAGTTTATCGGTACTTGAAATTTCGTTTGTTAAGTTGGCTGCGATAAATTCTGCAGGGAAGTTTGCTTTAAGGTACGCAGTTTGATACGCAAGAACAGAGTAAGCTGCCGCGTGGCTTTTGTTAAATCCGTATCCTGCGAACGGAATCATAATTTCAAAAATTTCGTCTGCTCTTTCTTGTGTAAAACCGTTTTCAATGGCACCTGCACGGAATTTTTCCTTTTGCTTTTCCATTACTTCAACTTTCTTTTTACCCATCGCACGCCTAAGCTCATCTGCTCCACCGAGCGAGTAACCCGCAATGCGCTGCGCTACTTGCATAACCTGTTCTTGGTATACCATAACGCCATATGTTTCTTCAAGAATGTCTTTTAGACAAGGGTCTGGATACTTAATTGTTTCAGGTTTAAATTTTCCTTCAACAAATTGGTCAATGTAAGCCATTGGACCAGGTCTGTACAATGCATTTAAGGCGATGAGGTCGTCAAGCTTTCTTGGTTGGGCTTGTTTTAAAACCTTTTGCATACCAGCACTTTCAAACTGGAACACTGCAGAAGATTTACCCGCGCAGAATAGGTCGTATGTTTTTTCGTCTTCTTCACTTTGCTCTTTTGTAGAAAAGGTTTCAAAGCCAGGGCGCTTTCGAATAATGTGCTCTGCGTGCTTTATTAGTGTAAGGGTTTTTAATCCTAAATAGTCCATTTTTACCAAGCCGCATGGCTCAATGATATCCATGGTGTATTGAACGGCAACCTTTCCTGTTTTACCATCTTTGTAGAGTGGCCCCCATTCTGGAAGTTCGCTTCGTCCAATAACAATACCTGATGCGTGTAAGCTGGTATTTCTGTTTACATTTTCAAGCTTTAACGCAAAGTCAAAAAGTTCTTTGTACGCAGGATTTTCTCTATAAGGTATAAGCTGCCCAAAGTCAGGATGGTCAGCATCTGGTTGATCAAAGGCATTTTTAAGCTTAACTTTAGGCCCTTCTGGGATGAGTTTTGTTATCATATTAACTTCGTTAAGCGGAATATTCAATACGCGCCCAACGTCTTTTATTACTTGTTTAGCTTTAAGAGTACCAAATGTTACAATATGGCCAACTTGCGGGTCGCCGTATTTTTCGCGTGTGTATTCTATAACGCTTTGACGACCTTCATAGCAAAGGTCAATATCAAAGTCGGGCATGCTTACACGCTCTGGGTTTAAGAACCTTTCAAAAATAAGCTTAAAGCGGAATGGGTCAATATCTGTAATTTCCATAGCGTATGCAACAAGAGAGCCTGCCCCTGAACCACGCCCGGGACCTACCGGTACATCGTGTGTTTTTGCCCAGTTAATAAAATCCCACACTATTAAAAAGTAGCCTGAAAATCCCATGTGGAAAATAATT
>CAYJOZ010000049.1:0-4673 GCA_964371925.1 uncultured Treponemataceae bacterium
CTCTAAGGTTAATAAAGGCTATTCCGCCATGTTCGCGTATACGGTGAATCCACCCATTTAATGTTACTGTCTTGTTGGCATCAACCTTTCTAAGGTCACCACAAGTATGTGTTCTTTTCATTGTTTCCATGCGTTCATCATAGCCGAAAAAGGGTTTTATTTCAAGGGCACAATACGTTAGCATCATGTCTACCTGATAAACATACGTTTATGTGTCAAACATGCAAATTTTCTTTATCTATTACAACTCTATTAGCCTTAACACTACGTTTTAGTCTTTAAAATTCTTTTTTTCTTTATGAAACATTTTATTAGGGAAGACAAAACCCTTAATTGCGAAGCACGGTTTTTTCTTCCCTAAAACCCATCTTTTTCCGGCACGCTTTTTTACTTTTACAGGCATGAAAACCTACTAATTTACTACAAACCCTATAGAATCCTGTAAAAATTGTCGTTCTCAAAATTTAGGGAGGGTTTAATATTATAGACCCCGTAGGGGTAGCGCCCTTACACAGAAAGACTTCGAATCAACTTTGCAGATGCATGTCATCCCGAGCCAAGTCGAAGGGTCTAATTTGCAGTAAATCCTACTTTGTTGAAAGAGAGCGTATCAATTTTTTTGTTTTCAAAATTAAAATAGGGCTCATGCTAAAATCTCTGAGGCCATTTTTTAAAAGGCTTTCGGTAAAGTCTGCGTTTCCTGCCATTTCGCCGCAAAGGCCAACCGGAATGCTGGCATTATTTGCGCACTCAATAATATACTTAATAAGATACATTACTGCAGGGTGGCCTTCATCATAGAGTTCTGCAATATGACCATTTCCTCTATCTACGGCTAGCGTGTACTGAGTGAGGTCGTTAGTGCCAATACTAAAAAAGTCTGAAATGCCTGCAAGTTCTTTTGCATTAACAGCAGCAGCAGGAGTTTCTATCATAACACCGACTGGAACTTCCTTAGCTTCAATACCCTCTTTTTGCAGCTCTTCATATACTTCATGAATTATAGCCTTTGCTTGCAAAACCTCTTCTTTTGAAATAATCATTGGAAGCATAATTTTAGCATTTCCATACACACTGGCACGCAAAAGAGCTCTTATTTGAGTTTTAAACACATCGGTTCTTTTTAGGCAATAGCGAATTGCCCTCCATCCTAAAAAAGGATTTTCTTCTGGAGGTATTCCAAGAGAAGTTATTTGTTTGTCTCCCCCTGCATCAAGAGTTCTAAAAATAACTGGTTTATCTTGCATTGCTGAAAGAACTTCTTTATACACTTTGAACTGCTCATCTTCTGAAGGAAGGGTTTCTCCCCCATTTTCCATGTAAAAGAACTCTGTTCTAAAAAGGCCAATGCCATCAGCATTGCTATCAAGCACTTCCTGCACCTCATGCTGGCTTCCAATATTTGCCATAAGTTCAATGTGCGTTCCATCTACCGTTATTGCTTCTTCATTTAAGAGCTTTTTATCTTCTTCATTTTGTTGCTTTAGTTCTTGTAAGTATGATTGATACTCTTCTATAATTTCACTTGTTGGTGCAATATATACATGCCCCGCAGTACCATCAAGAGCACAAAAAACTTGTTCAGAAAGAACACTTTCAATGTTTTCTATACCGGAAATCATTGGGATTCCCATAGCCCTTGAAATAATTGCTGCATGAGAAGTTCTACTGCCATGTTCAAGAATAAATCCTTGTAAGAAAGTTCTGTCTATTTTTGCCATATCTGCAGGGCCTATTTCTTTTGCAGCCAAAATAAAGGGCTCTGTTGGTCTAAGTACCGCAGACTTGCTACTTTTTAGTGAATCAAAAATCATTCTGAAAATTTGTTTAAAATCGTCTGCACGAGCCCTAAAATATGGGTCATCCAATTCGAGCATCTTTGCAACATAGGATTCGCCTACAACAGAAATTGCATGCTCAAGGTTAGCAAGTTCTTTTTCCATATATTGCTCAATCTCTTGAATAAGCATAACGTCACTAAGCATTATTATATAGGTTTCAAAAATTTCTATTTGATCTGTTTGATTATCTGTTTTTGCATTTTCAATAAGAGAGTCGAGAACTTCTCGAGTATCAGATAAGGCTTTTTGTAATTTTTCTTTTTCGCCTTCTAGAGCCTCAATTTGAATTGCTATTTTTTCATATTTTATATCTTCTATTGATAATAATAGTATTTTACCTAGTGCTCGTCCCTCTGATACAGGAACACCTTTAATCTTTTCCATGTTATTTCCTTCCCATTGTTAAGATTACCATCACTATTGGCGTACTATAATTATCTCATGCTTTTTAAATTTTTGCAACAAGTTTATTTTAAGGTGATTATAATCATAAAAAAGGGGCAAAGCCAGCTAATCCACTGGCAATTGCCCCCGTTATTAATTATGCATTATAAATTATTTTACGTATACAAGTAAGCTTTCACCATTTGCGTTACGCAAGGTAAGTGTTTGCCCTGAAATATCAAACGTTGTTACTTGTCCTAAAAGCTGTATTAATGCAATTTCAAAATCGCTTGCGTCTTTGTTTGGAGCAGCCATTCGTGTTGTTGCTACAGAAGAAAATAGTAATGCACCTTCTTCAGAAAACTCATACGAACCCATGATATTGTTAACACCAGTAGATCCGAAAATTTTTCCATCTTCTGAAAACGCAAGAGAAACACCTTCCATTCCTTGCGGAACATTGGTAACGGCATTTCCAACATTAAACATAGACAAATTCCATGCAGTATTTTCTAATAGCGTTTGCTTGAATACTAATTCTGTTTTTTCTGTGTTATTTTTTAGGGTAAGAACTGTTTTCCCATCACTTTCTTTTACCGAAAGCTTTCCGCCATTTTGAAGTACTTTTATAAAATTATCTTCAATTTTTTGAGCCTCATCTGCACCCATCATCATTGTAACTGCAAGGGGGTTTACAGTAAGAGTATTATTCTCAATAGAAACTGTTCCATTAAAATGATTTACTCCTGCAAAGCCAGAAACACCGTATTCTTCTGTTTCACTCTGTCTCACAATAGATAAGGTTATGGTACTATTTAGGGTTCCATCTTCAGTTTTTAGCTCTGTAATACCATTGTCTAAAGAAAGAAGCGTCCATGTTGCTTCAGGATTAACTTGTTCAGTACATGAGTTAAAAAAAACTGCCATTGCGATTAAAATAATACTAAGTGTACTTTTCTTCATTTGATCTCCTAATAATGAATTATGATTTTCTCTCTTTGAGTATATATAAAAAAATAAATGTACGCAAGAACTTACGTGTTTTCAATTATAGGAACATCAATGACTCGAGCATACGTACATTGAAATTTTCTGGGTGAAACATGTACCCGACAAAAGGTTCCTTTATCCCTAAAGTCTTCCATATTCATAAAAAGCACGCCCTCTGCAACGTGGCTATACTGCTTATGGCTGTGCCCCGTAAAAACTGCATCAACTTTTCCCTTACAAATATTTACAAAGCGTTGCCGTTCTGCCAAGCTAGAGAATTGTTGAAATAGAGTACGCCTGGGAATAAAAAAGTTACAATGACTAAAAACAAACACATGCTTTCGCCTTGTTTCAAGCTGCTGTTCTAACCATTCTAATTGATTTTTACCCAAAAAGCCATTAGCAGAATCGAGCATTATTAACGTTGTATCTTCTTTATCGATTCTATAAATTGTTTGTCCTATTACATCTTGCCAAGTTGGCCAGTTAAACTGATAAATATCATGATTTCCAATTACCGGATAACATGGTATAGGAAACTTTTGCATTATATTAACAAATTCGTTTATCTCCTCTTTTCCTCCACCGGAGGTTAAATCCCCAGTAACAACAATAAAAGAATCCCCTTTTATAAAAGCGTGCTGAAGGTTTTCGAGCATTCGTGTATTAGTTTTTTTTAGGTGTATATCACTTATTACAATAAAGTTATAGGTAGTCGGAAGCGTCCATAGCATTTCGGTATTGATAGGCAAACGTGTATTTTCTTCTGGAGAGCGAAGTGTAAAACGGCTATTTAAAAAAGCAGCACGGCCAATATGAATAGACTTTTTACTTGTAACTGCACTAAAGCCAAGCTTAAATCGAAGTCCAAAAATTTTTTTTAAGAGCTTATTTTTTGAAAAATTGTACTGCATTTTGGAGTGCTTCATATATTTCTTTTTCATATTGCATCCTTTAAATAGTATATCACATCTATAAAAAAAATACAGGAATTTCATGCAGAAAATATTGAATTTATGATATACTTATGATTATTATATTTGCGATAAAGGTACATATGAAAGCATTAGGAATTGATATTGGAACCACTACTGTTTCTGCGGCTGTAGTAGATAGTGAAACAGGCAAGATAATTGCAACAAAAACAATACATAGTGAAAGTTTTATCCAAGAAAATGGAAATACTCAAGTGCAAGATGTTTCTAAGATTTTAGACAAGGTAAACCAAATTTGCACTGCGTTCAGTTATGCAGACTTTATTGGCGTTACCTGTCAAATGCATGGGATTTTATACATTGACTCACAAGGAAATGCATTGAGCAATTTATACACATGGCAAGATACTAGTGGCAATGACGTTTTTATCAATGAAAAAACCTATGTTGAATATATAACTGAAAAAACTGGCTATAAAGTTGCAACTGGGTTTGGTTTGGTCACACATTTTGTACACAAAAA
>CAYJOZ010000049.1:4773-11074 GCA_964371925.1 uncultured Treponemataceae bacterium
CTGGCTATAAAGTTGCAACTGGGTTTGGTTTGGTCACACATTTTGTACACAAAAACACCCCTGAAAACAATAACGCTAACTCAAATAAAGTATACAAATTATGTACCATTGGCGATTATATAGCTATGAAACTTGCAAATGCAAAAGAGCCTATAATGCATAGTACAAATGCTGCCGGTCTTGGTTTGTTTAATGTTGAAAAACACTGTTTTGATTTAGAAGCATTGCATAAGCTAAACATTGACACAAACCTTTTGCCAGAAGTTACATCCGATTATTGTAACTATCCTCATTCAAACATATCGGTTGCAATTGGTGACAATCAAGCTAGTTTCATGGGCTCTGTAGCAGATATGGCCGAGAGTCTTTTGGTAAACATTGGAACAAGCGGTCAAATCTCTTATTTAAGCAGTAAATATCGCTGTAGCGATACACTCGAAGTGCGCCCCTTTGATAGAAACTCTTTCCTGTATGTAGGAGCAACCTTATGCGGAGGAAGAGCCTATGCCCTCCTTTATGCTTTTATGAAAAAAGTTGCAGAATATTTTGATTGTTCGCCTTCAAATCTCTATGACATAATTGATACGATGGCAGAAAATGTAGATAAAACAAGTCAAAAAATCAACGTAAACACAAGATTCGCAGGAACAAGAAGCAACCCATTAGAAAGAGGGTCGATTTCGAACATAGGCATAGATAATTTTACACCCGAAAATCTCGCAAGCGGAATTTTAGAAGGTATTTCTTCTGAATTATATGATCTTTATGACAAGGTGCCAAAAACAATTCTTGTAGCTTCGGGAAATGCCTTGCGAAAAAACAAACTTTTGTGTAAAGTTGTTAGTGAGCAATTTGGGCTTCCTTTAAGAATTCCTACACACAATGAAGAAGCATCCTATGGAGCAGCCTTGTTTGCCATGGTAGCAAATAAAATATATGGCTCCATTCAAGAAGCTCAAAAAATTATTACCCTAGAGAAGGTTGTATAATATGAAAGATTACAAAACTATTGTAGAAAACCCAATATTCTTTGAAAGAAACAGAGTGTTTAGAGTATATCAAGGAGGCAAACTCTTTGGAGATTTTTTTGGCGACGAGCCCATCGATGGTAACTTCCCCGAAGAATGGATTGTATCTGATGTAAAGGCTCTAAACAAAGAGCCCATTACCGAAAAAGATGGTGTTTCAAAAATAAAAGATTCTGATATTTACTTAGATGATTTAATAGCGCTGTATAAAACAGAGATTCTTGGTACCAGAAATGAGCTTGGAGTTTTAGTAAAAGGTCTCGACAGCGGTATTCGATTGCCACTACAAGCACATCCTGATAGAATTTTTTCCGAAAAATATTTTAATTCGAGCTACGGAAAAGCAGAATCGTGGATAATTTTAGCAACAAGAGAAAATGCATGTATTTACTTAGGTTTTAAAGAAAAAATGACAGAGGAAGAATTTGTTAAAATTATTGAAGCAAACGAAACAGACAAGCACGCAATGGACAACGTGCTCAATCGCATTGAAGTAAAAAAAGGTGATGTGTTTTTTATCCCAGCAAAGGCAGTACACGCAATTGGTTACGGGTGCCTTATTTTAGAAGTTCAGGAACCAACCGATTTTACGGTACAACCCGAATCGTGGTGTGGCGACTACTTTTTGTCTGATTACGAAAAATATCTCGGCCTTTCACGCGATATTGCACTCAAGTGTTTTAGCTACGACTTGCACGGAGAGAAAGCAGTACAAGTGTTTCGTAAAACACCTCAAGTACAAATAAACAAAGAAGGATACTTGCTTGAAGCTCTTATTTCTAACGCAGACACCACATGTTTTAATGTAAACCGCCATACCGCAAAAGAAACAAGCTTTACGCTACAAAATGCTCCTGCAGTTTGTGTTGTAACAGAAGGCGAAGGCGAAATTATCCATGCAGATTTTAAAAAGGCACTAAAGAAAGGCGACTACTTTCTAATCCCTCATTGCATTAAAGGGAAAGTTAGCATTTTTTCAAAAACAAGTATCGAAGTGCATGAGTGTTTGCCATCGAAGCAATAACAATATCTCCCATGGCTATTCTTTATAAAGATCAACCCATGGTGCTGAAAAAGGAATGTTTGAAAAATCTTTTTTTTCATAAATTTCAGTGGGGCTATCAGTAGTAATTCTAATAAGCCTATCAGCAATTGACAAACTATCTGCTAGATTAACAGCAAGAATAACCACGGCAATTTTTTGACTTATGAGTTTTTTAATAAGGTTTCGAATATGCATTCTTAAATTCATATCAGCCTTGTTAAAAGGCTGTAAACAAAATACAATTTGAGGGTTTTGAAGCAGAATTCTGTTATATATTAATTCATATTTTTCCTCAATCGTTAATTCTTCGACAGGTTTATCAAAGGTAACATCAGAACTCATAGCATATTCTCTCTTTAAACCTTTTTTCACCTGATTGTTCACCCAAATTTCGGGCAATTTATGGTCAAGTGTAATACATAAATTATCTAAGTAATTCATATCAGAAAAAAGCATTGAAACAGTTGGATGCTCATTAATTATTGCAGTTTTTCTGCTATAGGTACCATCAAAAGGTTTACCTTCTAATAGTATTTCTCCCCGTTCAATTTTTTTAGCTCCTTTAATAACATCCAAAATATCAGCATATATTTGAGCCGTCAAAGTATGTATAACAATACACTCCCCTCTAGAAACAGAAAACGTTAAGCCATTTATGGAACCACTATATATTTCTTTTGCATAAAAAATAGGATTTGTCTCTAAAGGCTGCTTACGCTGGATATCATTTCTAACATCGTCTCTATAATCTATGGTATATGTTAAAATATCAGAAGGGCACACTGTTTTTAAAATTGTTCCGTTACGTAATACAATTGTACGATCACTAAATGAGCGTATTTCTTCAAAATGATACGCAATATACAGAAAAGAGATTCCTTTTTGGGCATAGTGGCGAATAATTTTTACATACCGCGCTAAATCGGACTCACTCAGAAAACTACCAATTTCACTTAATACAACCAATTTTCCACCATTTACAATAGCCTTAATTAATTCCACAACCAATCTCTCAAACCGAGATAATTCATCAATATATGAAGAAGGAGAAATATCTAATTGCAGCTCATCAAAGTATGGCTGCAATTGTTGTTTTAAAAGTTTTGGCCTAATAAGAAAGGAGCGAAACCCTGCTCTCAGCACAAATATATTATCAAAAACGGTAGCTCCTTCAACAAGCGAACTTTGATTTTGAATTACTGAAATTTTTGAAAAGCCCTGTCCCCCATTTTTCCAACTATTAATGAGCTTTTCTTTGTAGTAAATAAAACCTGAATGCAAATGTGCATTTTGGCGAAATAAGAACAAAAGGGCATCTAGCCCCTGATTATTCACCGGCACTAAAGATAGTATTTCTCCTGAAAATATATGCATATTGAAGTCTTTTAATTGTAGTATATTTTTTTCATAATACGTTACATTATGCATGCGAAATATTTCTTTTTTCATGCTATGACTTCTTTATTTTAGTATCTGTATCATTTTCAACAATAGGAAGAGATATTTCGACATCAGTTCCACTGCCTTCTAAAGAAAACACATGTATCCCATATTCTTCCCCAAACAGCAGGCGAATTCGATTATTTACATTTGGTAGCGCCAATCCGCCTTTAGCTCCTTGCGGCACATATGTTTCAAGGCTACTTTCTATTTTGGAGTTTAGTTTTACAAGGGTGCTTTCATTCATCCCTATACCATTATCTGAAATTTGAATTAAAAGCCTTTGTTCTGTTATCTCAAGAGTAATAGAAAGCAATCCTTGTTGCAACTGAAGTTCTGTTCCGTGAATAATACTATTTTCCAAGATTGGCTGTAATGTGAGCTTTGGAATTCTGAGTTTTAAAATTTTTTCATAATCTTCTGGGTCGCAATGGATATCTAAAGAAAGCCTATCCCCAAAACGATATTGCTGTATTCTAAAATATGTTTCGCAATTCTCAAGTTCATCTTCTACAGAAACAAGGTTCTCTATGTTGCTAATCGTGTACCGAAAAAAGGAAGAAAGGGCTTCTGTCATATCTGCAACAATATGTAAACCCTCCATAAGAGCTTCACTGCGAATGCTTTCAAGTGTATTGTATAGAAAATGTGGGTTAATTTGATTTTGCAATGCTAAATACTGGGCTTGCCGTTTATTAAGTTCGAAAAGTTTTGACGGATGTAAAAGTTCACATAGCTTTGTGTACATACTTTCTTCCGTTTTGCTTGTAAAAGCAAGTTTACTGTCTTTATCGATCTCGCCAACTTGCCCACGTAAAAAATGCACCATATATAAAGCTAGTTTTTTATGCGGATTTATTACAAACATGCATATAAAAACTAAACCAATACAAATTATAACAAGCGCAAAACCAGATACCACTAGCATTTTTTCTTTTGGTACAACGTCAAAAATGATAAGCAAATGCACAATGAAAAGAATAATAAAAATAATGCAACTACTACACAGGCTTCTGAAAAGCAAATTGTTTTTTTTCACTTGTCACCCTTTTTATCCATACAATTTTCTGTATTGTGATGGATTTAATCCAGTCATTTTTTTGAAATTTTGTGTAAAATGCGTAATGTTTGTATACCCTACCATAAAGCATATTTCACTAACCGAAAAATTTGTGTCTTGTAATAACTCCTTTGCTTTTTCTATTCGTATTCGAATAACATATTTTGCAAACCCTTCGCCTGTTTCCTTTTTGAACAATGCACTAAAATAATTAAGACTAAAACCAATTTGCGTACTTACTTCTTCAAGGGATATTGGTTCTGCATAATGATTTTGTATATACTGTTTTGCAAGTCGAATAGGGCGTATAGTATCTTCTTTTGTTTTTTCCAATAAAACATGTAGCTGTTCATGCTGAAAAGTATCAAAACACTCAAACAGCTGACCCTGTGTACCACATACATCAAGAAACATTGCAAAGTCTTGTAAAATTTCTTCAGAATTTTCGCTTCCTATTCTTAAAACAAACAAATTCGCAGCATTTAAGATTGTTTCTTTTAAAAAGAGGCCTGTTACATTTTGACTTTCCATAATAGATTTTTCTAAAATTTCTATCGTTGAATGCAGTGTATCATACGCATGAGTTTCTATAACCACCTCGAGTGCTTTAGTGTATCGTTCTAGCACGTTAGTATTTACTTGGCTACTTTGAAAGGGTGCCCAAAAAAGCAATTTTTCATTTTTAGAAAGTAACCGCTGGTGTATGGTAAAAAAACTTGTGGTATATGCTTGTAATATATCTTTGCAAGTGGTAACAGTTTGCCCTAATGCAAGCGACAAAGAAATATTACCATAAAGCGATTGCTTTGCTCCAAGGAGCGCATACGCTTCTTTAATAGCTTTTCGTATTTTTTCTTCGCCTTCTTTGAATGAAAAGACTCCGTATGAGTAGCTATTTACAGAAACAAAAACAAAATCTTTAACATATCGACCCAAAACAGTTCTAAAAACAGTTTCTGCATTTTTTTGCACTGCCAATATAGTTGCATCAGAACACTTTTGTCTATCGTAATCTATTTTTGTTATAAAAATTTGTAAGAAATCGCCTTCTTTGTAGCAAAATTTATAATCTTTTTCCAAACAAATATCGTCACAAGAAATATTCTTATACATTAAATCTAAAACTAGTTTTTCTCTTAAATAATCTTCATGTTCTGTATTTGATTTTATTAATTCTCGTTCAATATTATCTGAATGAATTCTTTTTAAACAGCAATCGCGTAATTTTTTTAGCGTTGCCATAAGTTCATCTTGCTTTATAGGCTTCAGGAGGTAGTCTACAACCCCGTACTTGATAGCAGGCTGTGCATATTCGAATTGAGCATAACCACTTATTACTGCTATTTCAAGTTCTGGACATAATTCTTTAGCTTTTTTTATTAAATCTAAACCGTCCATCCCCGGCATACGAATATCTGTGATTAAAATATCAGGATTGTGAAAACTAATTAATTCAAGAGCTTGTATTCCATTTGAAGCAGTTGCAACTACTATCATACCAAGAGCTTCCCAGTCTGCAAGCATTAGAATTAGGTTGCAAAATCGAGCTTCATCATCAGCAATGATAACTTTCAACATAGTGAAATTCCTGTAAAAAAAGAAATAGTACTTCTATAGTATACCGCAATATTGTAAAAAAAACAACAAAGGGCTGTCATCAATGATAACAGCCCTGTAGGGTTGCAAAACAAATAGAACAGGTATAGATAAAAAAAATAGTAGAAAGAA
>CAYJOZ010000050.1:0-210 GCA_964371925.1 uncultured Treponemataceae bacterium
GGATGCTGCTAAACTGAACGATAATCGACTTTTGTGCTATTTAAGTCAATAAATATACTGTGCGTTTTCAAAATGAAAACGCAGTAGGCACCCAAATAGTTTAGTGGCTTCTACATTCTTTAAGGGTGCCGCACAAAAGTCGGTAGTAAAAATTGACAAGGACCCGTTTTGCCTCTTTGCGCTTCTCCTTAGAGCAGGGAGCGAAGCGAG
>CAYJOZ010000050.1:220-10918 GCA_964371925.1 uncultured Treponemataceae bacterium
ACTCGCATTCCTCTACTTCTAGCGCTTGTGAGCGAACGTAGTAAATGCATTTTACTCCTTCTTCCCACGCTTTTATGTATAAGTTCAGAACTTGCCTAATGGTAAATTCATTCGTTATATAAAAGTTAACCGATTGTGCTTGATCTATGTGGCGTTGCCTAACTCCGGAAGCACGCACAGACCATGTTTGATCAATATTATGGGCATTTTTATAAAGCCAAAATGTTTTTGGGTTTAAGTCAGGGGCAACGCGTGGCATAATGCTTCCTTTTTTTTCTTCTAAAAAATAACGCTTCATAACAGGGTCAACGCCTGCAGTTGTACCTGCAATAATTGAAGTTGAACTTGTTGGAGCAACAGCCAAAAGATAGGCGTTTCGCATACCTTTTGAGCACTGTTTTCTTACTTCTTCCCATTCTTTTCCAGTATAACTTCTCTTTTCAAAGTATGCGCCTGTTTGCCAATCAGAGCCTTCAAAATATTCGTAACTTCCTTTTTCTGTTGCTATATCGGCACTGGCTTTTACAACATACCTGTTTATTTTTTCAAAAAGGGAATCTGCAAAATCCAAATGATCTTCGCTTTCCCACTGTATACCTTTTTGTGCTAAAATATGATGATACCCGCTTGTTCCTAACCCTATTGAGCGATAGCGTTTATTAGTAACCTCTGCATACATTAAGGGGTAATAATTTAAATCAATTACATTATCAAGCGCTCGAACAGCACTTTCACACACTGTTTTAAGCTCTTTTTCATCATCTACATTTATATTCCCAAGTACTAATGATGCAAGGTTACACACAACAAAGTCACCTGGCTTCGTAACTTCAACTATAACTTTTTCACCATCTTCTGTTGTAATTTCACGCTTTAAAAGTTCAATTTCGCTCATATTTTGCGCAATTTCAGTGCAAAGATTTGAGCAATAAATCATTCCCTTATGGCTGTTTGGATTTGCCTTATTTACAATATCGCGGTTAAAGGCAAAAGGCGTACCTGTTTCAACAGCAGACTTTAGGATGAGGCGAACCAGTTCTTTTAAGTTTATTTCTCTTTTGCTTATTCTATGGTCTTCAACACATTCTTGATATTTTTGTTCCCACTCATCCCCATAAGAATCTTCTAATGCATACCCTTTAATAGCTAAAATTTCATGTGGACACATGAGGTACCAAGAAGAATCAATATCATCTCGAACCTTTTTCCAAAATAAATCAGGGTAACAAACAGCAGGAAAAACATCGTGGGCTTTCATTCTATCATCACCATTGTTAGTTCTAAGTTGCAAAAACTCAGGTAAATCCTTGTGCCATGCATCTAAATAAACTGCAACCGAACCTTGCCTCACTCCTAGTTGATCAACGGCAACAGCTGTATCATTTGCTATTTTTATCCATCGAATAACACCACCTGCAGCTCCCTGAAAGCCACGAATAGGAGAGCCGCTTCCGCGTACCTTCCCAAAGTAAAGGCCCATACCTCCACCAAGCTTTGACACTTTAGCAAAGTTATCAATTGAGCGATATATTCCATCCAAAGAATCAGGAACAGTATCAATAAAGCATGACGATAATTGATGGTATGGCTTTCTAGCATTTGATAACGTTGGCGTTGCAACGGTTACTTGTAAAAGGCTTAACATATCGTAAAAACGTTCTACCCATTGCAAGCGGTTGTTTGTTTCTTTTATAGCAAGATGCATTGCTATTCCCATAAACATTTCTTGTGGAGTTTCAATGGCAACATGGCTTCTCGTTCGTATAACATAACGGCGCAACAGCAAATCAAGGGAGCTGTATGTTAAAAGGTTGTTGCGGTTATGTCCGTTCCCTTCATAACGTTTTAAAATAGAATCAAGCTCATCTATTTCTTTTTTTGTATAGCTTTTTAAAATATACTCGCCATATAAACCATCTTCTGTAAGAAAATGAATTTTATCATAAAAAGAATGAATAGCATGCGCTTGAAGTTCAATTTCTAGTTTTACCTTAAACTGTATCATTAAAAGCCGAGAAGCAATAAATTCCCACTTTGGAGCCTCTTGTGTGGTAAGTTCAACAGCTGCTTTAATAAGCATTGCCAAACTTTCACTTTCTTTCATGTCTTCTTTTCTAAATGAAAGATATTTATGATGCAGAACATCGAGAGAATACTCATCATCTGTAAAATCTTTTTGAACTTGCCTCAAAACAACTTTTACAGCAGGGTTGGAAAAATCTTGCGTTATATTTTTAAGTGATTGTCGTTTTTTCGCCCTATCTTCTCGATAAATAATGAATTTCTTTACTTCTGCGTGGTAATCATGCTTAATGAGTGTTTTTTCAACTAAGTCTTGAATTGTTTCAATAGGAACAGGATGCCCACCTTCAGAAATAGATACCATTTCTTTTTCTATTTCTTGCGTCATTGATTCTACTTTAGAATCGTCTGTTCCTGCGCTTTTAAAAGCTGAGCGCATAGCATTCGCTATTTTATCGGCCAAGTACTCTTCTGTTTGACCTGTTCGTTTTACTATTTGCATGATCCCCACCCGCTATATATTGTGTGTAAATATGATTTTTTAAAATTATAGCACTAGATACAAAAAATTAATGTAACAAAGTTACGTAAAAAATCGTTTTGTTATTATATTTTAATTTACAATAACAAAATAACTCTACTAATTTTAACTTTAACCCCCAAAGAGACACATTTAACGAATTTTTAATATTATACCAACAATTGCAATAGTTACCAATGATTGAATAATAACAAATTTTACTAAAACTTGTGTTGGAGACCAACCTCGTGTTTTTTTCATATGGTCATGTAGCGGAAAGCGCACATTTTTAAATATATGAATCTTAAAAGCTCGTAACAGTGCAAGCTTTAATAATCCCATTCCACCATTTAAGAAAATAACAGAAGACGTTGCAAAAATTAAAAATGGATTTCCACTAATCATTACACAAACACCAATAAAAAACCCTAACGCACGGCTTCCTGCATCGCCCATGAGAACTTTACTTGGAAAAGCATTATGCCATAAATAGCCCATTAAAACGCCAATAAGTGCGAAAATAATTATTGCCCAAGAGGCACCAGTTTCTAAATGTGGAACAAGCAAGTACGTAGCAATATCTACATGACCCAAAACAAAATAAAGCAAAATCCCCATTGTTAATAAAGCCAGTAAAACAAGAGTACTTGAAAGACCATCTACACCGTCTGTACAGTTTGTCGTATTTATTGATGCCCAAAGCAATATGGTAGAAAAGGTTATATACACCCAAGGAGCAACTTCAAAACTTCCGGTAACAAAGGGAAACCAAAAGGAAACAGATCCAGACTGAAAAATGTCCTTCGAATAAAAAAGAACAAGGGAAGCAACAATTGAAATAACTAAGTCTAATAGACCTTTTTTTAGTTCGCTCCACTCAGTAATACTTCTATCATCTAAAAAACCTGTCAGCATTGTAAACCAAGTAAGGGCAAGAATAATTACTTGCTTTGGACTAAAAGGAGCACATAATAGAGCAACAACAACAAAAATAGAAATAAAAACAACACCACTTCCGGTAGGTTTCCCTTTTGCTGCTTCCGCACCTTCTGTAAAAGCCCGCCCTCTATCTGTGGGAAGATATTTATAGAACTTTGGAAGAAAAACAACAGTAAATATAAAACCAATGAAAAGAGCAATTCCAATAAGAACAGCAAAGGATTGTAATAATCTCACTGGGCCAAAAAAATCTAAAACGTTAGAAGCAATATAAAATAACATTTTGCACCACCCTTATGTATATATGCATAGTATATCACAAAAGCATAAGAATATAAAGCTCTTTTCTATTGTCTTTTTTCTGTCTATGCATTATCATGTTATTATATAGAGGAATAAAAATGAACAACTTACTTTTTTCAACTTCCAATGATCCTTTTTTTAACTTGGCATTTGAAAATCATATTTTTGCTAATACAACTCTTGAAAATATAAAGCCAACATTATATTTATGGTGCAATAACGATGTTGTGGTAATTGGCCGTTTTCAAAATCCATGGAAAGAATGTAGTATTGAAAAGATGAAAGAAGAGAATGTTTCTCTTATGAGGCGAGATACTGGTGGTGGCGCTGTTTTTCATGACAAACAAAACCTTTGTTTTACTTTTGTTGGATCAACAGCTGAAAGTAATTATAGAGCTAAAAATTCTATACTCGTTTGCACCGCTCTTGCTTCCTTGGGTATTATTGCTGAGCCCTCAGGTAGAAATGATATAATTGCAAATGGAGCAAAAATATCTGGTGCCGCTTTTCGGGAAAAGGATGGAAAATATATACACCATGGAACGCTGCTCATTGGAACAGACCTCAAACGCTTAGCCAATTACTTAAATCCAGATGAAAAAAAACTAGCATCAAAAGGAATATCCTCTGTCCGTTCCCGTGTGACAAACTTAAAAACACTTAATCCTCTTATTACAGTTGAGAAAGTAAAAGACGCACTTTTTCAAACCTTTATTCTTGAAAAAAAAATTAGTGAAACAGAAATTCAACCAGTTGATATTGATTCTTTAAATGAAAATGCAGAACTCAAAGCTGAATACGAAAGGTTGTCAAGCTGGGAGTGGCGTTTTGGAAAGTCACCATCTTTTACGCACTCAATTGAAGGTCGTTTTGACTGGGGTGGTATTGAAATTGAATTAAATGTAAAAAATGCCATTTTAGAAGAAGTTTGTGTTTATTCCGATGCCTTGGATGTAATCTTTATTCAAAAACTACAAGATTGCTTGGAAAAGCAAAAAACAAAACCTTACTCCATAGAAAATCTAAAAGTTGCTTTATTTAAAGATGGTTTTGATGACATAGCAAGCCTTTGCTAAGACTTGCTAAGATTCAGTTTTAAGCGTATTATAGAGTATGGCAAAGAAAAAAACAGGTTCCGTTATATTTAAATGTTCTTCGTGTTCACATAGTCAACCAAAATGGCTTGGTCGCTGCCCAGAGTGCGGTGAATGGAATAGTTTTGTTGAACACATTTTAGACACCAATGCACTATCCCCTTCTTTTGGTGGCACAAGTGGTGTCATTGTTAAACAAAAGCCTGTCCCTCTTTCGACCATTGACCCATTAGAAGGTAGCCGTTTTATGACTGGCATAGGAGAATTTGATCGAGTTCTTGGCGGGGGCGCAATGAAACCGTCTTGTGTTCTAATTGGAGGCGAGCCAGGAATAGGAAAGTCAACCTTAATGCTGCAAGCAGCTGAAGCAATGGGTAGCAAAACAGGAAGAGTCCTTTATGTTTCTGGCGAAGAATCAGCAGCTCAAATAAGAGTGCGTGCCGACCGCCTAAAATTGCAAACACAAAACATAGAAATCTTATGCACAACAAGACTTGAAGATATAGAAGATGCCCTAAATGCGTTAAATCCTACTGTCATTTTTATTGACTCTATTCAAACAGTATACTCTGCCGATGCTGGGAATATTCCAGGGACAGTAAATCAATTGAAATACTGCTCTTCAGATTTATCTGCGTGGGCAAAGGACCACGATGCTGTTTTATTTATGAGTGCTCATGTAACAAAAGATGGAAACATTGCCGGCCCAAAGGCTCTTGAACACCTTGTAGACACTGTTATCTCTTTTGAACAAAACAATGATAGAATTCGCTTTTTACGAGCATTAAAAAATCGCTTTGGGTCTGTTGATGAACTTGGAATTTTTACTATGACGGAAACAGGCCTCATTCCTGTTGACGATCCCTCAAGTTTGTTTATTATTCGAAGAGAAAGCGGAATTCCAGCGGGAGTCGCCGTAGTTCCCGTTTTTGAAGGAAGTCGCGTTTTTTTAGTAGAGATACAAGCCTTAACGGTTCCTGCAAAATCAAGCATAACAAGAGTGTATTCAGATAAAATAGATTCTGCAAGAGTAAGCCGTGTTGCAGCCGTGTTAGAAAAAAGAACAGGTCTACAGTTTAGCGACCAGGACTTATACATTAATGTTGCGGGAGGTGTGAGGCTTACCGAAAGCGCAATAGATGCCGGCCTCTGTGCCGCACTTTATTCTGCAAGAACAGACTTAGCGCTCCCTGAAAAAACGGCAATAACAGGAGAGTTAAGTTTGGCTGGGGAAATTCGTCCCGTAAACAGACTAAAGCAACGCATAAAAGCTTCTCTTTCAATGGGATTTGCAACAGTCGTTTCTCCTGAAAAAGAAGATGAGGCAATAGAAGTAAAAGACATAAAAAGCTTAATAAAAACTGTTTTTTCAAAATAATTACAATTAATCATTGAAACGAAATAACTCTGTTGAATATATTGTAAAATAGGTATACAATGCATGAAATACTATCATAAAGAGGTAATCGTGAAAAAACGCAAACGATTTTTTAATTATGTCGGAAAAACGCCAATTATTCCAATTTCCTTTAAAATTTTAGGTGTTTTCTCATGCTTACTGTTGGTTTCAAACTTTACAACAAACATCATAAATATTTTGCTCAACCAAAATGAAATTATTTCTCTTACAAATACAATTATGGTTGGACAACTAAAAGATTTATATACTGCTTCTTCCAATCAATATGATATTTATGGCTTTTCTCACGATAAGGAAAGTGTAAAGGAATCACTCGAACAGCTGGCTTATGGTGCATTTACAAATAAAAACACCATGGCAATTGCAACAGATGTTACTGGAAAAGCCTTCTTTTCCGCTTCTGCTTCTAACGATGTGCATGAAGTATTCCCCGACATGAATACCTTATCACATTTGAGAGAAGAAAAAAATAACGGAATTACAGAGGGCTCTATCTCATTCTTGACAGAAAAAGGCGAATATTTTGGGGTTTATAAGTATCATGACGACTGGGATTATTTTTTAATATGGGCAGAACTTCGCTCCGAGGTAGAACAATCTTCCCTATTAGTATTTGGACTTATCGCAGTCGTAATTGTAATACTTATTATTGCTTTTTTGTGGATAGGCTTAATTATTTTTAACCACATGCTAGCCCCGATAAAAAAAATGATACAAAGTTTGTATAAAATGCAAGAAGAACAAACCTTATCCCTTTTGGATCTCGAAGGAGCTTCGAACGATGACATTTCGTATTTAGGTGCTTCTTTTAATTCACTTTCTTCCGTTATTAATAATATTATTACAACTTTTCAAAAATTTGTCTCAAGAGATCTTGTGGATAAAGCTTATGAAGAGGGAATCATCCATCTTGATGGAAGTCAAAAAGAGCTAACAATACTGTTTTCAGATATTAGAGGCTTCACATATATGACAGAAGTTATGGGAAATGATATTATCAGCCTTCTCAATATTCATTACGATAGGGCTATTCGGAGCATTCATGCACAGAATGGTATTATAGGATCAATTATTGGCGATGCCTTGTTGGCTGTTTATGGAATTGCTGAAACAAGCCAAAATAAATCGCTTGCATCTTTACAAACTGCATGGAAACTTATAGAAGAAACAAGTGCATTAAGAGAAAAGTTAATTGAAAGACGTTCTGTAATTGAACAAACTCGAACTTTAACAACCGCAGAGGAAAAAGTATATAAAGCTGTATTATTAAACATTGGCATTGGTCTTGATGGAGGAAAAGTCTTTTACGGCAACATAGGATCATTAGACCATATGACCAACACTGTTATTGGTGATAATGTAAACTCTGCTGCACGGCTAGAAGGTTTAACACGAGTTTATGGATTACCCATTATTGTTTCAGAATATATAAAAACTGAAGTAGAAAAAGAAACCAGCCAGTATCGCTTTGTTGAAATTGATACCGTTCAAGTAAAAGGTAAAACCGAAGGTAAAAAAGTATTTACGCCAATTGATGTAACACTAGCAACACCAGAATTACTAGCTCAATATGATGAATTTGAAAAAGCGCTCAATCTTTATTATATAGGGCACTGGAAAAGGGCAGAAAAAGGGTTTGAAAAAGCAGACCTTGAAGTTTCGAAAGTTTTCTTACAAAGAGTTAGTTTAAAAACTGCTCCAAAAGGATGGAATGGAATATGGGCAATGGAAACAAAATAAAAATAAATAAGCCAGAAGTTAAATTATTTTTACATGACGATTTACTTCCTTCTGAAGCAGAAAAACCTGAGTTATATAATCTTGAACAAGAGTATGCAAAAACAAAATCAAAAAAGATTTCTTTTGTCTTACTCGTTTTGCTTTCCTGCATAGCCGCTGTAACGCTATTAACGTATGGCTTGGCTCGATACTTGCAAATAAGAAATGATTCTATGAAAGTAGATATTACCGTTTTTGAAGATTTAAATTTAAGAAACCTACTCAATGTTGTTTCTCAAACGCAAAATGCACTAGAACAAACAGCAACACAAAAAAATCAATTAGAAATAGAGTTTTCAACAAGAAAAGCACAAGCAGCTTTAGATAGAGAAGCCCAACTACAGCTATTAGAATCTCTAAAAAAAGATAATTCTGAAAAAGAACGGGAAATATCTATAATTCAAAGAGAATATGCAGAAACTATTGCTTTATTAAATTTAGAATATGAACCCCAACTTGCATTATATGAAAGTCAAATGGAAGATTTTACCAAACAGCTCTCTTCATACGATAGTGCAAATGTCGAATTAGCACAGCAACAAGAAGCTGCAATTAACAGCCAAAGACAAATCTATGAACTAGAAAAACAAAGTCTTATTGCAGATTATGACCAAATTATTCAAAATTTAACAGAAGAACTTGAAACAACACAGGCAAATTTGCTCTCAACACAAAGAAACACAATGGAAACACTCAATAAACAACACTCTCAAGAAATCAGTACTTTAGACCCTGTTTTTTTAGATACTCATGCCTCCTCAGTTATTAATACCCTTCGCCAAAATATGCCAGATAATTCACCCTTGCCAATTTTTTCAATAGATTCATTTATGCTCGAATTATCCGATCCATCTATACAAAAACAAGCAGAAGAAAGCTTAGTCCGCATTTCAAACGACTTCAGCGATTATAATTACTTATCTGATATTGTATCACAGGTGCCTTGGCAAAATTCTCTTAATGACTACGTGCATGCTATAAATACAAAGGCAAATGAAATTGGAATAGAAACAGTACAGGCAAGCATTGAGCTATTAAAACAACAAGATGAAACTATTGTTAAAAAAACAACTGCAATCAACGAGCAAGAAGAACGTATTATTGATCTAGAAAACCAACTAAGCATCGCTAACAAAGTACTAGAAGAAAAGGATGCAGAGTTGAACAATGTAAATGCTACCCTGTTGGAAAAAAACAAAACACTAGAAAACAACATTCTTATTGTAGAACAATTAAAGCAAAAAAATGCTGAACAAATAGTTTTTGTTGAAGATATGCAAGCGCAAATACACCCATTGCTAGAAATAAAAGAATCCCACGAAAAACTTATTGCTTCTTTTGATGAAAGAGCAAGAGAAAATGGCGATACAGGATATATTTTATATATATCTGATACAAACCGAATAGGCGTTTATATTTCGCCTTTATACCAAGATTCTATAAAAGATGGCATGCGGGCCTATGTTTTTAGAGAACCAGGATCTGTTATTGGAGAAATAACATTGCATCTAGATGGTTCCGCTATTTATGCAAGAGCTAATCAAGAGATTACTGAAAAATTACGCATTAACGACGTTATTTTACTTGAATTAATTCAATAAATTGGAGAAAAAAAATGAAAAAACTTTATTTAACAATTACATTAAACCTATTATGCCTCTCTTTTATATTTACAAATACATGGACTCTTAGTGATAGCGAAAATAAAAAAATATTTACAGATGAGACTGGAAAAACATGTGAAATAACTTCTAATGAAAATCTAAACGCAGAAGCTCTTTCAGTTATCGAAACCTCTCTCAATACCGTTTGGTCTCTTCCGGGCTTAGAAGGAACAAAAAGCCAAGTGTATGTTGAAGAAAACAATTATTTCCATTTTATCTTTTTCCCAGACTCTCTAGTACATAATGGAGTTGAACTTAAAAAAGCAATGCCTGCAGGGCTTTCTTTTCGCTATGACACGGCTCTTTTCTATGATGTTACCCTTAAGGTTGATGAATACCTCCCCCGTGTAACAGGAGCTTATATTTCACCAACAGATTTTCTCGATCAACTATTTGCCGCATATACTATGCCAGAATACTTTTTAGATGGTGAAATGTTACTTAAACGTCTTGAACGTTTAGAAGAAACCTTGATGGCTCTTTCCAAGAAATCTATGTTTTCAAAACCTAGCCTTGTAAGCGATGAAGTTACACTTGCCGTTGTTTCTCTCCATAACCAAAACCCGAATATTACTATTGATGAAGCATATAAAAATATAGAAAAACAGGGTATAAAGGTAACAAAAAAAGATGTGGAAGCTGTATTTATGGTTTATTTAGGAATTTTTGAATAAGAAAAACTACCTTATTATACTTCTGTTTTCTTTTTCAGTTTGACACGTCTCCTTAGTATGTATATAATAAATATATAACCTATTTTCGGAGGATTTATGAGTCTTTACAAAAACTTAGATGAACTTTCAGCGTACAAAAATCTTATGGCACAAAAGAGTGCTGTGTGTATAAAAAAAGAACTTACTGCAGAGAGGGTAAAAAAGTATCAAACCCCTATGGCAGAAGGCCTTACTTTTAATTATGCTGCAAAAGCGGTAAATGACGATATATTAAAAAATTTAC
>CAYJOZ010000051.1:0-10310 GCA_964371925.1 uncultured Treponemataceae bacterium
TGAGTACGCATCAAAGAAACACCAGTATATATGCTGGTGTTTCTTGTATTTTAAACACTTTTGTGTTTTTATATAAAAATTGAGCACTTCAAAAATTTTGTTTTTTAGAAGTATAGCTTAGATTTACTTGTGATGTTTTACTGATAAATCATAGCATATAAATATTTATACTGCAAACTCTTCTAAAACCTTTGAAAACTAACAGAGATTTAGAGGTTCTCAACTATAAATTGTTTCCTGATAATTCAGTTTTAAAGTAGTAACTGTCACCTCTATAACTGCAAGTAAAAAATTCTTTAAAATCCTCATTTTCTGTATAGGAGACACGCTCAACATATAACAGAGGGCTTCCTTCTTGAATATGTAAGTGCTGGGCAATTTCTTCTGTACATAGTGTTGCATAAATGTTCTCGCTTGCATGAGTCCAGTATACATTGTAATCACTTTGAAGTGTTCTCTGTAATGAGACTTCTGAAAAATTTATGCCATAAATATTCTGAAATTTGCTATATTCTAAATATGCACTTTCAATACACATCGGAATATTATCGGAACATCGAAGTCTTGATACATGAATCATGGGAATCCCTTCTGCAATTCCAAGAGCAGATGCAATGGTTTTTGTTGCTGGAACTAATTCATTGCAAAGCATAATTGTAGTTACCGTATGCCCTTGTTTTTGCATTTCATCTGAAAAATGTAAAAGTTTATTGAGGGATTGTTCTGTTTTTTTAGGAATGACAAAGGTACCAAATCCCCGTCTTCGTTGTACTAAGCTGTCGTTAACAAGTAAGTCCATTGCCTTTCTAATAGTTATTCTACTGACATTAAATCTTTTTGCCAATTCATCTTCAGTTGGTAAGAGTTCTCCTATTTTATATTTTAATAGTTGTATTTCCAATCGTAATATATCATAGATTTGGTAGTATAACTGAGTTTTTCCGCTAAAATCAATTTCTGTGGTCATAATGAATCACCCTAAAAGTATTAATGTTATATCATATCTTACGACATATTTTTGCATTTGGCAAGTCCTGATTTTTGAAAAGAAGAAAAAAACTTGTAATATTATTAAATATATTAACACTAAATGGTGATTTTAGGTGAAAACAGACATGATTTCTAGCTTTTTTGTCATCTGTACGCTTTATAGAAAATTTTTGCTTTTTTTTAAGAAATTTAAAACTTAATACTTGACAACTCATAATAATATGGTATACTAATAAAGTCATAATGTTATAACAAATGGAGATAGATATAGTGTTAAATGCCTTGTATATCCAATCTGGTGGACCTACAACCGTAATTAACTCCTCAGCATATGGAGTAATAAAAGCTTGCAAAAAAAAATCACATCTAATAGGAAAAATTTATACTTGTAAATACGGCTTTTGGGGCTTGTTACAAAATGATATGTTTGATATTACTGATATTTCTGAGGAAAATTTAGAAAAATTAAAACGCACTCCGAGTATGGCTTTTGGGTCTTCGAGGTACAGAATACCGGATGGAGAAGCTGGTATTGCTGATTATGAAAAAATTCACAGTGTTTTAAAAGATAATAACATAGGCATTGTTATTGTCAATGGTGGAAATGGTTCAGTTCGAGCTAGCCACGACCTGTCACAACACTTGAAGTCAATTGGATATAAATGTTCTATAATAGTTGTACCAAAAACAGTAGATAACGATATATCTTACATTGATCATGCACCAGGTTTTCCTTCTGCAGCACGAAATGTCCTTTTGACAATGCAAGAACTTTCACATGATTTAAAATGTTATAATACGCCTTTGCTATGTATTATAGAGGTAATGGGCCGGGATACTGGTTGGCTTGCTGCTTCAACAGTCTTATTAGAGGAGCACGATTGTGCACCAGATTTAATTTATGTGCCAGAAATACCATTTTCACGAGAAACTTTTGTGCGTGATGCAAAAGCTGTATTGGAAAAAAAAGGAAAATGTGTCGCTGTTGTTGCAGAAGGTGTAAAGGAAAATGGTCGTTATATTTTTGATTTAGAAAAAGATGCAAAAAATGCTTATTTAAATATGGGTGGAACTGTTGTGTCACTGCGTGCTTTAATTCTTGATGAATTTGATTGTAAAATTAGAGCGATAGATTTAGGTTTAATGCAACGCTGTTCAATGAATACTGTATCAGAATTAGATTTAGCAGAGGCAGAAGAGTTAGGCAGTATGGCTGTTGAATATGCGCTTGAGGGAAAAACTGATGGAATGGTTAGTTTAGTTAGAGTAGATACATCTGAATATAAGGTTGAGAGAGATTTTATTCCACTTGAGAAGGTAAGTAATAAAGAATATCAATTGCCAAAAGAGTATGTAACAAAAGAACATAATTATATTAGTACTGATTTTGTAAAGTATATAAAGCCATTAGTAGGCGATTTACCAGAGTACTTTGAGAATCCGATATTAGGGGGTAGTAATGTATAAATATCAAGACCTAGGTTTGGTTAATATGATAGAGATGATGGATAAAGCAAATAAGAATGGGTATGCTATTCCTGCTTTTAATTTTATTTCGGTTGAACAATTCAATGGAATTATTGATGCACTTATAGAAAAGAAATCACCAGTCATTTTAATTGTTTCTCCAAACTTGTTACGCCAGCTTGGAGGTGAAATCATCGCAAGAATTGCACAGTCGGGCGTTGATAGAATGAAAAATGAAGGAATTGAAGGGCAGATTGCACTTCATCTTGATCACGGAATGACATATGAACAATGTGTACATGCAATTGACTGCGGTTTTTCATCGGTTATGATAGATGGAAGTGCATTGCCTTTTGATGAAAATGTAGCCCTTACAAAAAAAGTTGTTGAATATGCCCACGAGCGCAATGTTTCAGTGGAAGGCGAACTTGGTGTGCTTGCGGGAAGTGAAGAAAGTATAGGTGAAGATGACTCTAATCATAATAAAGATTCTAAATATACAGACCCAGATATGGTAGAAGAATTTGTGAAAAAAACAGGTGTTGATTGCTTGGCTATTTCGATAGGAACTTGTCATGGATTAGTCAAAATGTTACCAAATGAAGATGGAACATTGCCTGAACTTCGTTACGATATTCTAGAAAAAGTAAATACGCTCTTGCCAAATTATCCCATAGTTCTTCATGGGTCTTCATCAATAGATCAAAAATATGTTGATATGATTAATGCTTATGGCGGATGTCTGGATCAAACTGTTGGGATTCCTGAAGTACAAGTAGCAAAAGCTGCGCAATTGGGAATAGCAAAGGTAAATATAGCTTCAGATGGATGGATTTCAGCATTAGCATTAACGAGAAAAATTCTTTCAGAAAATCCTTCTGCAATTGATAGCAGAGTTTTTACGCTGAAAATACGCCCAGAACTAAAAGAGCTATACATGCATAAAATAGAAATATTTGGGAGTGAGAATAAATTATAATGAGTACATCACACGAAAAGAAAGGTCGCTATTACATATGTATAGAAATTGGTGGAACAAATACAAGAACTGCATTACTAGATGCAACTTGTAATGTAGAAAAATTTGAAAAAGTATCAACAGATTTCTTGGCAGAAGCAGAAGATAAAATACAATACTTTAGCACCCTTATCGAACCATATATTACTTTGGTTGGTAAGGAAAATGTCGCTGCAATTTCTATGACACTTACATCTTTGTTAGATCCTGCAAGGCGTTACATTTATTGCACTCCAATGATTAAGGGAATGTCCGATTTAGCTTTAGCAGACGGACTAGAGGCAGTTTATAATATTCCTGTAATTTTGGAGCAAGATGTTAATACCTTAATGTTGTACGAGTTAAGTAAAATTGATGAAGATTGCAGTGGTATTACTGCAGGTTTTTTCTTAGGCACAGGCTTGGGGAATGCGTTAGCTATTAATGGAAAAGTGTATAGTGGCCATAATGGTTCTGCAGGAGAACTTGGGCATTTAACCGTTCCTGGAATAAAAGATACTTGCGGTTGTGGCAAAAAAGGTTGTTGGGAGTTTAAAGCTAGTGGTCTCCGTTTAGAAACAGTAGCAAATGAACTTGATTGTAATATAAAGAGAATTTTTGCTACACACTTAAATACACCACAAGTGCGTGAAGTTATTGAGTATTTTGCGTATGCAATTTCATATGAAATCGCAATATTAGACCCTCATTTTATTATTTTAAGCGGTGGTATCCTTACGATGGAAGGCTTTCCAATTGATGAGCTTATTTCATTGGTTAAGGAAAACCTCAGGTCTCCAAGCCCAAGAGAGACATTAAAAATATTTATGGGAACTATGGCTGATGAAGCAGGCGTTGTAGGTGCTGCATTAAATGCACGCTCTTTGGGCTTTGTGTAATTGAAAATATTAATCGTTTGATTAATAAAATATATTAGGAGGACAAACCTATGAAAAAATTAAAAATTGTATTTCAATTTTTATTGATGGCATTGGTAGTAAGTACACTTGCTGCTGGTGGAGCAAAAGAAGATGATGGAAAATACCACCTCGGTATTGCAATTCACTCTTTAGACAATGAATACTGGGCACAAGAAGCAAGAGGTGCTGAATTATTTGCAGCTTCTGTTGACAATCTAGAATCTCAAATTCTAACTAGTAACAGTGACGATAATCGTCAGCTTCAAGGTATTAAAGACTTTATTGCACAACACGGCGACAAGGCTATTATCGTAGTAGACCCAACTAGTGCTGCTAATACTGCTAACATTGTTGAAGTTTGTGAAGATGCAGGTGTATACGTAAGTGTTTTAGCTCACCGGGCAGAAGGTCTTTTCCCTGAAGATTACAACTACTTTGCAGTTCATATGACACAAGATGATGTAACTGCAGGTTATAACTCAGCAAAATACCTTTTTGATACACTTGGTGGATCAGGAAAAGTGTTTGAACTTTATGGTCAACTAGGAAATGATGCAGCAGCAGCTCGTCATGCTGGATTCGAATTAGCATTAGAAGAATATCCTAATATTGAAATGGTAGAAATGCAAGTAGCATCTTGGAGCCAAGAAGAAGCATTAAAAATTACTGAAACTTGGATCGCAAACCACGATGAAATTGATGGTATTTTCGCTGCAAACGATACAATGGCTCTTGGAGCAGTTGAAGCTCTTAGAAATGCTAACATGAACGGTGATGTAAAAGTTACTGGATGTGATGGTATCGAAGCTGCTTTTGATGCAGTAAAATCAGGCGATATGATTAGTACAATCGCTAATGACGGATTCATGATCATGGGTTATGGTGCTGCATACGCATACTATGCTGCAATTGGTGAAATTAATCCTTCTGAAGATTTAACACCAGAAGAAAGAATGATTATCACAAAAACTGCTTTCGTAACACAAGATAACATTGATGAAATGATTGCAAACTACATCACTGGTACTCCATCTTATGATTATTCAGATCTTGACTTTGCTACAGCATCATACCAAGATCGTTCAAAATTGAAATAATTTTTAATAAAAATTAATCATATTAGCAGATAACCTTTTGCTTATCTGCTAATTTTAACTAAAGTAGGCAAAAATGAATAAAAAGCAAATAGAATTTATGCAGAATTCAACTGTCGCTCAACAATTTACGCATAAAATTGATATAGAAGCAAAGCGAGATAAGATTCGCCTGTATGCGCCGCTTGTGTTACTCATTGTTTTAACTCTTATCGCAGGAATCTTTATAGACAGTTTTTTCTCACCTAAAAATATTATTAACCTTTTGTACCAAATGTCAATTCCTCTTGTGTTAGCAACTGGCGTGACCTTTGTATTATTAATTGGAAGTATTGACCTATCTGTTGAAGGCGTAATGGGGTTTTCAGGTGCTGTTGTAGCCTTGCTCGTGACCAATTCAATGAATAATTTAAATATTGGTGGTTTCGGAATAATATTGACTCTTATCGTCGGAACTGCATTTGGTGTTTTAACCGGATTTTTACATGTAAAATTACGGATTGCATCATTCATAATTACGTATGCTATGGGTAGTATCATTACCGGATTTGGTATTCTTTCTTATGGAGGAACACCAAGTAGGGTATTGTGGCCTATCTTTGATATAATTGCACAAGAAACTTTTTTACAAATCCCAATTTTAACATGGATTAGTTTAGGTATTTTTGGCCTTGGATGTATAGTATTAAATTTCACTGCTTTTGGAAAAGCTGTTTATGCAATTGGTGATAATGAAGGTGCTGCAAGGTCAACTGGTATTAATGTAAACAAAATAAAAATAATGGTGTTTGCATTCTGTGCTTTTACGGCGAGTTGTGCAGGGATTCTTTCTGTTATTCGATTGAAACTTGGACAGGTAAGTATTGGTACAAATCAACTTTTCCCAGTTATTACATCTATTGTTCTTGGTGGAGCTTCTCTTTCAGGAGGAAAGGGTGGAATGGTGCAAACTCTTATAGGTGTATTAATTTTTACTGAACTAAACAATATATTGACTATATTGGCAGTTGATCCAAATTACAAACAACTTATTCAGGGTGTAATTATCATTGTAGCAGTTACATTGACTATTACTCGTTCACGACAAACTATTACAAAATAAAGAGTTGCATATGGAAACAATTTTAAAAGTTGAAAAAATCGGAAAAAGCTACTTAGGCAATTCTGTATTACGTGACATAGATATTGAGCTTAACAAAGGTGAGATAGTTGGTCTCATTGGAGAAAATGGAGCAGGTAAATCGACTCTTATGAAGCTCATCGCAGGTGTTGAAAAGCCTTCCGCGGGAACAATGTGGCTCAGAGGAGAGAAATTTACAGCCTCTTCAATTATTGATGCAAACGTTCACGGCGTGGGTATGGTTTTTCAAGAGCAATCGCTAGTTGCAAATTTAACAGTAGCACAAAATATTTATTTGGGGCGTGAGCATTTATTTAAACAGTTTGGATTAGTAAACTGGGGAAAAATGAATCGTGCCGCCGCAAATGCTTTGTTGAATGCTGGAGTCGACAATGTTGATGCCAGTGCAAAAGTTGAATCATTACCATTTGCTCTTAGGGAAATGGTTGAAATTGCAAAGGTTCTAAATGTTGTGGAGAGGCCTCAAAATGATGGTGCAATTATATTATTAGATGAAGCAACTACTGTGCTCTCCGATGAAGAAATTAAAAACCTCTTTGTGCAGATGCGAAAAATGGCTGAAAAGGGTAACGCCCTAGTTTTTATTTCTCACAGATTAGATGAAATAATGGAGATTTGTGATAGAATCTATGTATTTAAAGATGGGAATAAAACAGCAAGCCTTAAACGAGAAGAAGCAACAATTAATCTATTATATGAAAAAATGGTTGGAAGCAATTCTGTTGGCGAATATTATGTTACATCAAAGCAAACTGTCCCATCGGATGAAGTAGTATTAGAAGTAAAAAATATTTCGCGTTTTGGTGAATTTAATTCCGTTAATTTTAAGCTTCATCGTGGTGAAGTATTAAGCATTTGTGGTGTTGAAGGTTCTGGTAAAGAGTCTTTGTGTGGTGTTTTATGCGGAGATCTTGCGTTAACAGATGGAGAAATAAAAGTGTTAGGAAAACCTGTTACTTTTGGTTCACCTTATGCAGCTTTAAAAACCGGTATTCTTTCTGTGCCAAAAGATAGGCGCGATGAAGGTATTATAGGTATGCTTGATATAACTGACAATGTTATTGTTTCAAGTTTAGAAAAATTGGCTGCAGGTGGTGTTTTTTTACCTGTAAAAAAATCACAAGAAATTGCACAAGAATGGGTGAATAAACTTGCCGTAAAGTGTCGAGGAATAAAAGAAAGGATTGGAAAGCTTTCTGGAGGTAATGCTCAAAAAGTTGTTTTTGCACGTGCCATCCAAAGCGGTGCTCCTATAATAATACTTAATCACCCAACGAGAGGTGTAGATGTGGGCGCAAAAGCTGAAATATATGCCCTTGTTCGTGACTTAACCAATAATGGCTGTTCAGTTGTTTTGCTAGGTGATACATTAGATGAGGCTATTGGTTTAGCAAGTAGAATTATCGTAATGGAAGATGGGTTAGTAACCGGTGAATTTGATTGCCCTGCGGACAATAAGCCTGATCAAATAGACATTATTCGATTAATGATGTAAGGAGTAGTTGCAATATGGATAATAATAAAAGTCAAAGTGCTGTTAAGAAGTTTTCGTGGTATAAACTTTCAGAGTATTCTGCAGCACTTAGTATTATAACAGTAATTCTTGTGTTTACCATTGTCAATCCGAGGTTTCTTTCTGCATATAGTTTGCAAAATATGCTATTGGAAATGGCACCACTTTTGATGGTTGCTGCAGGGATAACATTTGTGTTATATACAGGGGGTATCGACCTATCAACAGGGGCTGTTGCATCTTGCTCATGTGTCATTACAGGTATGTATGTTCATGAGGTAGGTATGATTATTGTGTTGTATATGTTCTTGCTTGGCATAGCAATTGGTGTTCTAAATGGTGTTTTGGTTACGACCTTAAAACTCCCATCATTTATCGTAACACTCTGTGCAACAAGTATTTGGAAGTGTGTTGCTTTAATTATTTCTGGTGGTGGATCTCAAATTATCCCACTTAAAGAAAGACATCTTGTAAACTGGGCGTCTGATTCAACAATTATTCTTCCTAATATGTTATGGCTATCCGTTTTATTTGTAATTATACTTTACTTTGTGCAGCGCAACACAACAATGGGTAGATCTATTTATGCAGTTGGTGCTAATGCTCGTGCAGCTCGTATAGCAGGAGTAAATACAAAAAAAGCACAAATAACAGCATTCGTTATATGTAGTACTTGCAGTTCAATGGCTGGCGTGCTTTATGCATTTAAAATGAAATCAAGTGTACCTAATATCGGAGACCCTGTTGGTCTTATGGCAATAGCAGCGGTAGCACTTGGAGGAACCTCATTAGCTGGTGGAAAGGGTAGCGTCCTTAGGACGGTAATTGGTGTTGCAACTATTATTGCAGTGTATTCTGGACTAAACATGGTTCAAGTTCATGCTTTGTGGCAAAATATTGTCATAGGTATTATTTTGATAATTGCTGTATTTATCAACTCTGATAAATCTGGTAAAGATTTAATAATAAAATAAGTACAAAAAGGCTTACTGTTGTAACACTCCTACTTTTGTTGCAACAGTAAGCCTTTACTAGAATCTCTTCAATCGTATCGCATCAACTGGACACACTTCATGGCAACAAAAGCAATGCAAGCATTTTGGCTTGTCTATTAAAACCTTTTTATCAATGGTAAGTATTTTTGCGGGGCATATTTCAACGCATTTTCCGCATCTCACACATTTTTTATGAACGAATCGAGGCGTCTTTACCATACCAAGTTCAATAATTTTGTAGATAAATGACGGAATATGTTTTCTTAGTTCCATATTTATTGTTGTTTGGTTTACAATCTTAAAGCTTTTTGGTTTTACACTTTCAATAGGTTCCCCAAGAATTTGTATTTCCTGAGGGTTGTCTAACCAAATACCTCTTTCCATGGCATCGGCTAAGTTTACAATTAGCTCACTTCTGTACCCAACTATGGTAGAACATATCCAATCTAAGGCTAAAATATTATCGCTAGTAGCTAAAAAGCCTAAGTTTACGGGATCTCCATTCCCAGGCCCCCCAGGACCTTCCATACCAACTATTGCATCCATAATTGCATATTGTGGATTTGCTGCAATACAGAGGTCTGTTAAAAAGTGAGAAAACTCTTTTCGCTCTGAAAACCTAAAATGAGATTGTGCTTTTTTTAAGCCTACCATAAGCCCAAAAAGGTTTTTCATAGCGCCTGTATAAGCCATGAGTTGGTGTGTTTTAAGTTTTGCTATTGATACTACAATATCGGCTTGTGTAAAAGGGCTAGCAAACTCAAATGACTTTACAAGCTTTCCATTTGGGTTTTGTACCATAACACTATCAGAAAAATCTGCCCATTCGGCGCCAACATTTTCTATTGCATCTAAAAGTCCTGTTTGCTTAGCACTTTGAGTCGAAGCATGCGTTGCAGGAGATTCTCCAACTAATACCTTTTTTGCGCCTAATTCTAAAAAAATCTTTGCAGCTTGTGCTACAACTACGGGATGGGTACATACGGCTGTATCGTTTCGTTTTGGGGTAAGAAGATTTGGCTTTAATAAAACTACTTTATTAGTAACATCAGGCGGGGGAACTAGTTCCATTGCACGACGTAGGGATTCGTAAACTAAGGCGTTATCATAATCTGTGCACTTTGTAAGCGATACATTCTTTGTCATGTTAGTATAGTAGTGCTTTACAAGAAAAAATACAAGGGGAAGTAGTT
>CAYJOZ010000052.1:0-10284 GCA_964371925.1 uncultured Treponemataceae bacterium
CACATCACTTGATAGCTGTCGTTTTTCAATAATTTTATACATATCTTTTGTCCTTTTACGAAAAAAATATAGCATATAATAAATAAAAAGTATAGAGGTTAATGTATATTTTTTTATCGTAATGCATTTTTTTTTATGAACTAATATTGATTTTTTAGTTTATTTACTATATACTGATGTCATAATTAAAGTTTTTTATTTTCAAATTATTGAAAGCTCGTGCACATTAAGGATTATCAATGACAGAAAACGAAGTTACAAAAGTAAAGTATTCAATTACCTTAAAATTGATCGTGATTATTTCGGTGTTAGTTGTTTTATCACTTGGAACGGTAACAGCACTGGTTGCATACATCGTTAGAGAAGATGTTCAATTAACTGCAGAAGAAGGAAATCACACAATAAATGAACATGTATCAAATGCAGCAGAAGACAAATTATTAGCTATGAGGTCAAATGCATTTTTGCTTCTCAATACGCTATCAATAATGGGTTCACAAAGTGTATTAGCGGATCAGACCATCGATTTGTTTTATGAACGAAATCAAGAAATAGCTTCAATTTTGCTTATAGAGCCTATAACATCAGCACAAGTTCAAAATAACATTTCTACAGAAATTATCAACAATAGGTTTTTTACTGCAAACGAAATTGACAAAACGTTATTGTATACTTTTTTAAATTCTGTTTCAGATTCTATTTCACGGTCTGTATATGGTGAAGTTATTGCAGTAAATGCAAGTTCTAGTTTTGGTATTCCAACTATTGCATTGATGTATCCGTGGCTAGAATCAACACAAGGTGAAGCATTAATTATTTTGTTTTCAAGTGAATCATTAAGCGAAACTTTTGGTAGTGGTACAACTAATACAACATTTATGGTTAACGATACAAATGATCTTCTTATTCACCCAGATTTTGAATTAATGAAAACTGGCGGAAATATGTCAAACATTAGTTTAGTTGAACAAATGAGGCAAAATAATGATACTAGCCGTCAAATAGCGTTTACTGATGAAAATGGTGTCGGATATTTTGGTGCCTATACTAAATTATCTGTCGCAGATGTAGCGGTAATTACGACAATTGAAACAGCACTTGTTTTCGAAGCTGTAAATAGTACTGTAGCGCAAAATATTTATTTGTCTTTAGCCGTACTTTGTATTGCGATTCTTTTTGTATGGTTCTTTTCTCGATCAATTAGTAAACCTCTTAAACTTTTAGCAAGAGCCTCCGAACAAATTATGAAAGGTGACTTTTTACTTAACCTTAAGCCAAGAAGTCATGATGAAGTTGGGTTTTTAACATCATTGTTTACAAGAATGGGAAGTGCACTCGAAACATTTGGACGCTTTGTTAATAAAGAAATTGCTCTAAAAGCTATGGCAGGTGAATTAGAACTTGGTGGAGAAACCAAGAATGCAACAATCTTCTTTTCCGATATTCGTTCTTTTACCGCTATTTCAGAAAAGTTAGAACCACACGAAGTTATCGAATTCTTAAATGATTATATGACAAGAATGGTTGCATGTGTAAAAGTTACAAATGGAACTGTTGATAAGTTTATTGGAGATGCTGTTATGGCTGTCTGGGGTGCTTCTACAAGTGAAGGAAGCGCTGAACTTGATGCTCTTAATGGTATTAGAGCTTCCTTAATGATGCGATCAGCGCTATTAGAGTTTAATGTTGGACGCGGTGGGGACAAAAAACCTATCATTAAAATTGGTTGCGGTTTAAATACTGGTCCTGTCGTTGCTGGACAAATGGGTTCCTTGGAGCGCATGGAATATACCGTTATTGGAGATGCTGTAAACTTTGCATCACGTACTGAAACACTTACAAAGCCATTTGGTGCTGATATTCTTATTACCGAAGATACGTATGCATTGGTTAAAGAACATGTAATTGTTGAAAAAATGCCATCAGTTAAGGTAAAGGGAAAAGAAAAGCCGGTTAGTATTTATGCGGTAGTAAACATGCCAAATGTTACAGATATTGCAGGGGCTGGCAAGGATGGACCTAAGACAATCGCAGAACTTCGATCTTTATTAGGAATTGAAACTCCAGATTTTGGCAAGGTTGATGCTGATGCAGAAGAAAAGAAGTATAAAATAGGTGAAAACTAAAGGAAATAACTGTGCAAAGAGAAAAGCGTTTCACTATTTTTGATGTTCTCGTAACTATAATTTGTCTTGCAGGATTTTATTATAGCTTACAGCTTTTTAATGGTGTATTAAATCAATCACTCAATAACCTTAATGAAGCACCTATCGGGACTATTACGTTTAAATATAAATCAGCTCAACGAAAACTTATAGATAGAGTGCTATGGGATAGAGTTAAACAAAATTCTCCTGTTTATAACGGTGATATAATACGAACCGCTGAGTTATCAGAGGCTACGGTAACATTCGTTGATGGTAACATAATTGACCTATATGAACAAACGCTTGCACAAGTGTTCCTGGATTTAGAAGAAGGTGCAGCTATTGATTTCTCTGGAGGTGGAGTTTCTATTGATACGAGTTTATCCTCAAATGGAATGGTCCTCTCATCTGGAAGCGCAAATGTGCAAGTAACCAAAGGTTCTGTATTGAACGCTGCTGCTCCTCTTGTTGAAGGAGATGTTGTATCAAATAGGTTATCACTTCAAATGTCTAGTGGCCAAGCAAATCTCATTTCAGATGGAAGCGATGCAGTTTCTTTAAGTGAAGGAAATGAACTCGTGTTTAATGAGCAAACAAATAGCTTTATCCCACCAAGTCTAAAAGTAGTGTCTCCTGCAGTTAATACACGATACTTAGTTCAAGAAGAAACAATTGCTATCCCATTTAGTTGGGAAAAAGAGAATATTGCAGCAAACGAGTATATAATACTAGAAACATCTCAGAAAAAGGATTTTTCTGAAATTATTGAACAAATAAGTTTTACAAATGTCAGTAACATATCACTTGATTTACCCGAAGGAATATGGTATTGGAGAGTATACACCCAATCTCTTTCGTCAACTGTAACAGGGAGATTACAGGTGCTTTCTTCACCCGTTCCAACAAATATAGTTCCTGCAAATGCTAGCAACTTTACATATAGAACAAAGTCTCCTCAAGTGCGATTTATGTGGAATGATGATGATTATGCACGTTCATGGTTATTTGAGGTTTCCGACAATGCGCAAATGTCTAATCCTCTTGTATCTCAAATAACAAGCCAGCCATCTGCAATGCTTAGTACATTAGGGGCTGGCCAGTATTATTGGAGAGTCACACCTACATATTCTTCAACACTTTTGGGACAAGATACACTTACACATACGTCTTCCGAAATAAGTTCGTTTACTATAATTGAACAAGGTGAGCTCTCTCAAGCAGAGCTTGTGTTGCCGCTTGAAGGTGGTTTTATTGATGCAAACAATCCTCAAGAAGGGCACCACTTCACATGGAAATATGATTATGAGGCAGCTGATTATATTATAGTTATTAGTGAAAATGAAAATCTTTCGAATCCTGTAGTTGAGCAAATCATTGATGAAAATTACTACGTACTATATCCTGATGTTGCTACTTTGACAGAGGGTACCTGGTATTGGGGTGTAACGAAGAGAGATTCCGATGGAGAACTTTCACCGCAAAGTGAAGTGCGTTCATTGTTCTCAGTACAAGGTCGCGTTGAACAACGTACGTTGTTCCCACCTGATGGGTATACTGTTGCCGAAAACTTAGTACTAGACACGAGTTTTACATGGAAAACAAACCTTCCATTTGCAATGAAATTTCAAATTGCCTCCGATGAAAGCTTTAACAATATCTACACTGAGCGAGTTCTTCATACTACTTCTATATCAGGTATAAATATTCCTGTTGGAACATGGCACTGGAGAATTGTTGCAGATACAGAAAATACCTCTATTCCGTATGTAACAGATCCAAAAACATTTGCTGTATCAGAATACTTAGAAAAAGTATTTGTTAATGATGTCACAGGTGAACTTCCTGTTATTGTTAGACCCTCTGTTCCAATGGAATTTTCATGGGAAGCATCAGAAAGTGCAGATTATTATCAAGTGACCTTGTTCAATAATAATGACCGAGAAACACCTGTATATGAAAATTTAATAGTTGAAGATACAAAAATTGCAATAAACATGGATGACTTTGAGGAGGGCGAATATTCTCTTACATTACGTGCAATGGCAGTCGAGACAGATTCGTCAACTCGACAAACAGGTCTCCTAAATGAACAAGTGTTTGATTTAGAAAAACTTGAACCTATAACGTTATTGACGCCTGCAAATGGAGAAACTTTTGATGGTATCCAAGCAATTGTAAACCCTGCAGTACTAGAGTGGAGTAGTGTAGAATTACCTCAAAACTCACGGCTGGTACTTACAAATAGAAATTATGGACTAAGCTTAGAGTCACGAAATGTGGGCGCAAGCATTCGAGAAAGTGATATTTATTTTAGTGTTGAAAACCCTGAAGAAAGCGTACAATTACCGCAACTTCCTTCTGGAACATGGTATTGGACAGTCTTAGCAGAAACAGACGATGGTTTTGATATTGCACCGCTAGAGGCAGCATACTTTGTTGTTAGTCCGATTGCAGCTTTTGATGCACCAGTTGTAATAAATCCTCCTGAGTCACTATTACTAGATATTGATTACTTAAAAGAGACGAGATATATTGATTTTGTATGGAATGCTGTAGCAGCAGATGATTACACGGCTGATGGCTATATTTTAAGTATTTATGATTCAAATAAAAAGCTTGTTTTTGAACATACCATTGATGACAGCACAGAATATCGCTTTGATAACTTTGCAGTATTGTCTAGAGGAACCTTTTATTGGACCTTAGAAGCAATTCAAAGGCTTGATAATGCAGTAATAGTGCGTCGAGGAAAAAAAGAAGAACGAGAGCTTGTTGTTGACTTACCAATTGTAAATGCTCCAAAAGAACAAAGAACCGGAGAGCTTTATGGATTGTAGAAAACATATACTGTTAACTTTTGTACTGTTGCTTTTTTCCTCTTTTATTGTTGCTCAAGAACTACCTCCAAGTTTAGAGGCAGAAAGGACTGACCTTCCGCCAGGTGCCGTTCTTTTAGAAAATGGAACTGTCGTACTTGGAGACGGAACTATAGTAGATGCGATAACCTTACAACCACTTGAAAAAAAAGATTATGCAATACAAGAGTCAGATGAAGGTGTTATTTTTATTCAAACACTTTCTTGGGAACCTTCAGAAAGTGCATATCGCTATGAAGTTATTGTTGAAAAACAACTGGACGATGATACATGGGTTGTTGAAAACACGTATGAATCAGAAACCGAAGTTTCATCGGTAGAAGTATCACTTTTAGCGGGAACATATAGATACAGTGTTCTCGTATACAACTTTTTAGATTTGTTTGAGTCACAATCTGAGTGGTTTGAGTTTACAATTTTTAAAGCAATACAACCTACTGTAGAGGATTTAAGCCCAGGTATTATTTATCTTGATGAGGAACAGTCAGGTATTTTTAATGTAAAAACTGTTAATGCACTAGAAAACACCTCTTTTTCTCTAGAAATTCCGGGACTTCCACGTAGAACTATGTTTGGTACAGTACTAGAACAGAATAATGAAAATTTGCGTGTTCAATTTGACATGAATAGAATTGATGTTGGAGACTACTTATTTAAAGTAGAAAATCCAGGTGGCTTAACAGACACAATTGAGCCTTTAGTGGTAAAATTCTTAAAACCCTATGACTTCAATATAACATTTGGCTATAATATGTTTTATACTGTTCCAGGAGATATAACATACTATTTTGACAAGGATTTTTATCCTATTGGTTTTAATTTAAAAGCGACATATATTCCGCAAAAACGAAACTGGGGCCAAATTGGTTTTGAGCTAAGTACGTATTGGGTATTGATGCAAAATATCTTTGATACGTATACCGTTTCGACGCATGTTGTGCCAGTAACGCTAAACTTTGTATATCAATATCCAATCATCAAAAAGCGTTTGGTTTTAGATACTCATGTAGGTGCAGGTACTTCTTTTTTATTAGGTACTCAGTTTAAATTTTCTAGTGGGGTAGAGTCACCATCCGAAAATGTTATGGGACTTACGGCAAGCACTGGAATTGCTTTGCAATATTACATACTAAATCGCCTATATATAGAGTTGGGGGCAGACTATTTAGTTACACTATATGATGATACTTTACTGCATCAAGTTGTTCCTTCGCTTAGTGCTGGATGGCAATGCTAGTTAGTAGAGAATTAGGTAGCTTGAAGTAGGGCACAGAAAATCCTACTATAAATCTTTATAGCACAATGATTTAATTAAAAAAATTACAATTGTACTAATTGGGCACCTTTAAATATAGAAGTTTTTAGAGGTATCCAATTGATAAATATCTTATTTTAGCTGTAATGGTTCTCTTCGCAGCTTGACAGACATCAAACAGCGTGATAAAATAGTGCTGATGATTTTGTGCTACGTGAGGATGGCTTTAGTAGTGTAAAATAATATAAATTATTATGACAAGGTTGATTAATTATGGACAAAAAAAATAGTGCCAAAGCAAAAGTGCCGGCTGCAAAGTCAAAAAGAAATCCTGTACTTTTTGCTCTTTCAGTTCTTTTGCTTGCTGTTATAGCGGTGGCATTCGTTTTTTCACCGGGATTAATATCTCAAAACTCTTCTTCAAGCAATTTAGGTTCGTATGATGGGATTCCTATAAAGTATGACCAAGACTTCGCTAGAATGGTAGAGTATTACAATGACCAATATGAAGCGCTTGGGTATGAAGGAGATTTTACCATTTTTGCAGTGGCTCAAGCCTTTAACTATGCTGTACTGAGAACAGCTTTAGTTAATGTAGTTGAAATAGCTGGTTATACGCCGCCAACTTCACGCGTAAATAGAGAAATGTTGCAATATTTTGTTGATGAAAACGGTGTTTACTCAGAAAAAGTATATCAAGAGCAGTCTGATGCAGTAAAAATTCAGATTCGAAATGTGACAGAAGAGAGTGTAAAAACAAGCCTTTACGTAACAGATGTTTCAGGAATAAAAATATCTTCTAATGAACGTGATTTTGTACGCGCGATGAATAATGCTCAAAGGTCTTTCAATCTTGTGAGCTTTAGTACTGAAGATTACCCACAAGAAGAGATTATTAATTTCGGTACAGAAAATGCAGAACTCTTTACAACATATTCAATGGATGTTATTACTGTCGATACAGAAGAGGTTGCAAATACGGTAGCATCACGTATAGCAAATAATGAGCTCACATTTGCAGATGCAATAACAGAATATTCAAATAACCAATACTCAAATGAAACAGGAAATCTTATTAATACTGTACATTATAGATTAAAAGATATGGTAACTAATGTGGAAGATTTTAACGCACTAGTAGCACTACAAAGTGGGAATATAAGTGATGTTATTAAAACTACCTCTGGCTACTCCATTTTTTCAGTAACTGCAAATGCAACACCTATAAGCTTTTCTAATACTGCAATCTTAGATGAAACAATTTCAACAGTATATAACTATGTTACAATTTACGAAGCTGGTCTTATCGAAGACTACTTTATTAATAGAGCTAAAGACTTTTCTACTAGTGCTGTTATAAATGGCTATAATGAAGCTGTAGAAGCCTTTGGACTAACAAATGTTGCTGTTGATTCTTTTCCAGTAAATTATGATAATGTCCCAATGTTAACTACAATTCCAACAAGTTCTGCACCTGAACTTGCACAAGCTCAATCAAATGAACAGTTTTTTGAAGTGGCGTTTTCACTTTCAGAAGGTGAGTTGTCAGATCCAATTGTCCTAGGAAGCAATGTACTTGTTCTTTCGCTAGTAGAAGAGGTAACAATTGAAGATGTAGCTAGTCAAGCTTTTAATTCTACCTATTCTTTTTATGCTCAACAATTTGACACAAGTGATATTACATCTTTCTTTGTTGGAAGTGATAAAGTTGAAAATAACTCGATGTCACTATTGTAATCATAGTACTTTAAAAAGGATTTGAGGTTTTTGTGACCCATACAAATGAAACACCCTGTTTGGTAGACACCGCTCGGGGTGTTTCTGTTTTATATAATAACCGCCATCTCTTTTCGCGATTTGACCCCCAAAAGTCATTTTTAAGTGTACTTAGCACAACTACAATATTAGATGAAAGCCTAATATTATGCCTTTCTCCTGTGTTAGATTTTCCTATAAAGGCAATTTTCGAAAAACTTCAAGCAGAAGACTTAAAAAATTGTTTTGTACTTGCTGTAGAAAACAATAAAAGTCTTTACAATTTTTTTCATGAACAGATTGCTAGTACATTTGAAAATCAGAGTTTTGCAAGTTTATACACTGAAAATGTTTCAGACATTTCACTTATTTTAGAAGGTTTATCTATTTCTGTAACTATAAAAGGTAAAAAAATCCCTAATGTTTCAAAATTTAGAAGAGTCATTGTCTTTGAAGCATCAAGCGAAGTAAGTCAACATAGAAACTATTATGCCGATGTAATTCACTATACGCAAAACTCAATTTCACAGTTTTGGAAAAATAGAATGACACTGGTAAAGCTTGGAAAACTATTTTCAAAAAATACTCTTTCCAACATTAAAAATCTAAAAAATAGTGTAGTAGCAAAGAGGAACTCAATAGAAAAACCAATTCTTGTTGTAGGAGCAGGAACTTCACTTGATAGCCTCATCCCATTTATAAAAAAACATAATGATAATTTTTTTATACTGTCTATAGCAGCAGCAATACAGAGTTTAACATCTCATGGTATCAAAATTGATGCAATTGTAAGCTTAGAAGGACAATATGCAACCGACAAGGCATTTATAGGCTTACATGACAGAACAATTCCTCTTTTTGCAGATATTGCATCGAGACCAAATGCACAAAAATGCTTTGACTCTGTATCCTTTTTTATATCAGAATATACAAAAAGCCCCTTATTAAATCGCATAAAAAAAACTTTCCCAAATATACCAGTTTTTCCACCACTCGGTTCAGTCGGAATTACAGCAACAGAACTTGCACTTTATTTACGAAAAAGTGAAGAAGTTCCTGTATTTTTTGCAGGCCTTGATTTTTCTTTCCCCATAGGCAAAACACATGCTAAGGAAAGTCCTCATATTAAAGAAGCATTACAAAATTGTACAAGACTTTCCCCTGTTGGAAATGTAGCAATGAGCTTTAGGCATGGAACATTTTTATGTAAAAGTTCAAATAAAACTCTAGTAAGTGACTCTGGTCTAAAAGTGTACTCTGATCTTTTTAACGGACGATACAAAAATATAAAAAACGTATTTAATCTATCAGAGTACGGAATGGTTTCTCCCTCGTTTTATTGCAATACCGAAAAAGCAGAACAAATACTTTCTACGTGTATAAGTAAGCATGCTGACACTGTAAAAATACAAAAAGATGATAATACAAAGGTAGTGGATATTTTTTATAGCCAAGAAAAGGAAAATCTTGAAACAATTAAAAATATGCTAACAGGTGTTATCGACCTTAACGAAAAAAAACTGTTAGAGCTCCTAGAAGACTGCAGTTATTTATACGACCATTTCCCAGACGGACATTTAGGTGCTACCTTACGCCAAGACTTTTTAAATAGGGTTAGAAGCGAAGTGGATGTATTTTTAAAACAATTGACAATTACTATGTAACTTTTGAGTGCTAGGGTTCTTTTATAAATGTATAAAAAAAATAGGAGAGCGAAAATGATTAAAAATAGTATATGTGCGTTTGCAATTATGCTATGCCTCATACTAGTATCTTGCCAACCTACAACGGGAAAAGATATTACCAATACTGATAGCCGTGTCGGAGTAGATTACTTCATTATTAAAGCGAAAAATAATAGTAAATTTATTTCTGAAGATGAAATGAATGCTTTGAAAGATAAATCTAATTTATCGATAGTTATAGAATATGAAGATACTACAGGGTTTGAATACTACGAAGATTATGCTCCTATTTGGATAAGTGATACTGAAATACATCAACTTATTCAGTGGAAAGCTTCAAAATATAGTATTACTGTTCCTCAAGAATATTTTGGAGGAGCAGGGGGAACATATTCACTTGAAGCAAGTAGTACTTTGCAGTATATGTTTAATGCAACGACTGATGTAAACAAATTTACCATTACATTGAATGATGGTAAATTTGTAGAAACTGCAAAAACATATGATACAACAATCTTTGTTACAAAGTACCCATTTCTTCATATTCCTGCGATATTAGCTATAGA
>CAYJOZ010000053.1:0-10071 GCA_964371925.1 uncultured Treponemataceae bacterium
TTCATTACAGTTTCTACAGAAGGGTCTGGTTCTACATTTTCAAAAAGTTCAACTTCCATTCCTGCTTCTTTTAAGTATCCTACAGTTTTATCTAAAAATCCAAATCGTTTCATTGAGCCACCGCCAACAACAACGATTGCTTTTTTTCCTTTTAAGTTTTTTAATTCAGCTAAGCTGCCTGCACCAAAGTAAATGTCCCTTGGTAGTGTAAATCTTGACATAATGTCTCCTCTCAATATATTTTACGATAAAATATTATCGATATAAATATAGCAAAATCTATAACAATAGTCAAGCATTTTTTATAGATAAAAATATATATTAAACTTTGGTTTTTTTATCCACTTGTTAAAAACTAAAAATGAGTGTATAGTACATTATGAGAAAACGAGAGAATTTTACCGTTATATTTGAAGATGAAAACATAGTGGTTTTTAATAAGGCATCTGGAATTTTAACGGCTGCAGATCGCTATGATAATTATGCTCCTAGATTAGATGTCTTAGCAGAGGAAAAACATGGAAAGCTTTTGGCTGTGCACCGCATAGATAAAGACACCTCTGGGCTTATTGTATATGCAAAAACAACAGAAGCGCATAGAGAATTAAGTATGGCCTTCGAAAAAAGAGAAATAAAAAAAGTGTACCATGCGCTTGTTTATGGTCGCCCTATGTGGGAAGAAAAATTATGTGATGCCCACTTAATGATAGACGGAGATGCGCGACATCGGAGTGTAGTAAACAAAAGACAGGGGAAGTCCTCTAAAACGGAATTAAAAGTACTTGGTTCGTGTAATGCTTTTTCCTGGATTGAAGCGAGACCTATTACAGGCCGAACACATCAAATTCGGGCACATCTTCTCCATGAAGGTTTCCAAATTGTTTGTGACCCTTTGTATGGCGGAAATCAAAAAGCAATTAGGCTATCAGACATAAAACGCTCTTGGAAAGGAGATGTATTTGAAGAAAGACCTTTATTAGATAGACTTGCACTACATGCTTACAAGTTGGAGTTCAAGCATCCCATCACAGGAATTATGATGCAATGTACTGCACCATACTCCAAAGACATGGACTCACTACGAAAGCAATTGTCAAAATTATACGGAGTAGATCCTTTACGAGAAGAAGAATAAAAGGTACAAATGCAAGAAGGTGGCAAAATGTACGCCCTTTCTATACGCGAGGAGAACCCACTTTTGAAAAAGAAACCTTTTAACTGAGGTCGATGTGTCTTTTTTGCAGAATCCTGTTCGTGCGACAGCTCCGTGCTTATAGCTCAAATTCTGATTTAGCAAAAATATCTTTTAGTTTTTCAATCGAAACCTTAGGCTTTCTATCTTCAGTTAAAAGTCCATTTACTTCTTGCATTACATCTGTTAGTTGAGTGTAGCAAAAGCCGTTAAAACGTTTATCTTTTATTAAAAAGTCAGTAATAGGAGCAAGTCGTTCTAAAAACTCTTTTTCATTTGCGACTTTTCCATAATAACCCCAGCCTTCTTCACCCTCTTTCTGAAATGCGATACCGCCATATTCTGTCATCATTACAGGTTGACCTTTATAGGTATTGTTTTCTGCATAAATAAAGCGATCTTGAACTTTTCCTTTAAAGACGTCTTCCATGTTTTCATACTTCGCAATAGTATTTGGAAATAATGCATAGTCATGGATTGCACAAATATCTGTTTCAGTAATTTGTTCCCACCCATCATTGGAGCTGACCAATCGTTGCGTATCTAATGATTTAAGTAAAAAATTCAACATACGGGCAAAATCCTGTTGTTGAGAATTTGTTTGTATGTTTCGTGCTCCCCAGCTCTCGTTTAAGGAAACCCATGTTACAATGCTTGGATGATTATAATCACGCTCTACAAACTCTATAAGTTCGGATGTAGCACTTTTTATAGTGTTGTCATTAAATTGATACGGGCTTGGAAGCTCTCCCCAAACTAATAGCCCCATTTTGTCAGCCCAATAATAATATCGAGGATCTTCTATTTTTTGATGTTTGCGTGCACCGTTAAAGCCCATTTCTTTGGTAAGCCTAATATCTTCGATAATTGCCTTATCCGTTGGAGGTGTTAAAAGTGTTTCTTTCCAATATCCTTGGTCAAGAATTAAGCGTTGGTAGTAAGGAACGTCATTAAGCATAAACAGTCCGTCCTTTATACCTATAGAACGCATTCCAAAATATGTTTCGACCTTATCAGATTCCCCTTCTTGCAACACTTCAACATTTACATCTATAAGGACTGGGTTTTCTGGTGTCCAACATACAAGGTGACGGTGCCAGTCAAAATCGTGAAATGCTAAGATTGCTTTTCCATAAGCATTTTTACAGAAAACTTTTTGTTCCGCAAAATTGTATGTTTTACCTTCATAATTCATCTTTGCAGTAAGCAATACTTCTGTGTCTTCATATGTTGATAAAAATAATTCACATTGGGCAAGTAAATCGGTAACATTTGGCGTTATTTTAATTTTTTGTAAGTATTTTTTTCCAACATATTCAAGCCAAACAGATTGCCAAATTCCAGTTGTAGGGGTGTACCAACAAGCAAACTTTTCACCTGTCCATGTTTGTTTACCTCTTGGCTTATCTGCATTTTGATAGTCGAGAACTTTTACCTTTATAGTGTTTTCGCCCGCTACAACAGCACCACTAATATCAAACTCAAAAGAGCTGTGTCCTCCTATATGATTACCAATGTATGCATTATTTACCCAAAGATGAGTTTCATAATCAACTGCACCAAATTTTAACAAGAGAGTATGCGATGTAATATCATCACTGGTTAGGTTAAAGCTTCTTTTGTACCAAACAGTATCATGATCCGTTTCGTCATGTATTCCGCTTGCTTTTGATTGGTAACAAAATGGAACTATAATTTTTTTATCAAAGATGTCAGAGTCAAAAGAAAAATCCCATTCTCCATTTAAACATGCCCATTTTTTTCGTAAAAAATCTGGGCGAGGAAATTCTGGGCGAGGTATAGACTGCGGCATAAAAGCTCCTTAATAATATATGTTATTATAATTGTACTTGTGAATTTCTACTAGGTCAATGGGAAAAAGGCAAAAAAAATGAAATTAAGTTAACGTTAATCTAATTTTTGCCATATTCCCTGTCTAAATACTTATTGCACCAATTATTTATTAGAAAAAAAGCTTGACAAATGGATATTTGTGCGTTATCGTTAATCTATGAGGGTTACACTTTCTGCCATTGCATCAAAAACAGGCTTTTCTACAAATACCGTTTCACGTGCTTTAAGAGGTGATACAAGAATTAGCCTTGAGACAAGAACGTTGATAGAGAAGATGGCAGAAACCATGGGATATGTACCAAATTTTATTGCCAATAGTATGAGGTCAAAAAGAACCTTCACAATTGGAGTTGTTTCTGCAGATTCTTCAAATCCTTTTTTTGCCGAAGTATTATGCGGTATAGAAGAAACTGCACGCAAGCAGGGGTACCACATTATTTTAATGAATACCCATGAAAACCCTGAACATGAGTGTGAGGCTCTTAATGTATTGCAGGGGCGTCAAGTTGATGGAGTAATAGCAATACCTTTGTATAAAAATACAAAAGCACAAAAAGTATATAGTAACTTTCCTGTTCCATTTATATTCGCAGGAAGAAGAGTAGAAGGCTTTGAAGACCATTCGGTTTTGCATTATGACGAAAAAAGCATTCGAGAAGTTGTATTAAATTTATTACATGAAGGCCATAGAGATATTGTATATATTGGAGGTCCTGAAAAAATAAGTAATGCAATTGATCGAAAAGAAGGATACATAAATGCTTTTAATATGCAAGGCTTAGCTCTAAATTCTTCATTGATATTTGAAACAGAGGGCCATATTGATGATGGTTATGGTATTGTTAACAGGCTTATTCAACAGCAAGTGGAGTTTACGGCTTGTGTTTGTTTTAATGATTTGTTGTGTATAGGTGTTCTAAAATCCTTACAGGAAAATAGTCTGTCTGTGCCCGACCAAATTGAGGTAATTGGTTGTGACAATCTTTTTTTGTCACAATATTTACAACCGCAGCTTACAACTATAGAGGTTCCCAAATATATTTTGGGAAAAGAGTCGGTTTTGGAGCTTATACGTCATATTGATTCTAAAAACATGCCGTATAAGACTATCCATTTAGAAACAAGAACTGTTTTTAGAGAAACAACTAAAAACAAGCGAATGTAATTCATGACATCTTATAGGAGGAAAATCATGAAGAAAACTATTGGAATTATGTGTGTGCTATTTGTTTTATTCAGTAGTACAATGGTTTTTGCAGGAGGAAACTCAGATGCAAAAAGTGATGGGCCGGTTGAAGTAACATTCTGGTCTCTTTTCACCGGAGGTGATGGAGAATTTTTTGATGCAATGGTTGAAGAGTTCAATAGAACTCACCCAGATATTGTTGTAAAAGCTGATACAGCAAAGTTTGACAACTATTACACTAAGCTTACAGCTGCTCTTTCAAGTAAAACAGCTCCTGATGTTGTTGTAATTCATCAAAGTAACTTAATAACTTACAAAGAAGGGAATACTCTTATTGGTCTTAACGATTTATTAGATGAAGCCGGGGCTCCTATGAGTGATTTTGTTCCAGCTGCAATTGACCCTGTAACATACGATGGTGAGGTATATGCACTTCCATTAGATGTACACCCAATTATTCTTTACTACAATACAGAATTATTTGCAAAAGCAGGTATTACAGAACCTCCTCAAAGTTTTGAAGAATTTATAGCAGCAGCAGAAGCAGTTGAAGCAATGGGAACAACAGGACTTGCAATGGATAATACAACTGCAACATATAAAGCTTTTACTCTTACTAGATATTTTATTTCAGGTTTAGGTCAATTAGGAACAACGGTATTAACTGATGATAATATGAAAGCAAACTTTAATAATGCAAATGGAGTGCGTCTTGTACAAGATATTATTGACTTAGTAAATAAATATGGTGTTGTCCCATCAGGTTACGACTATGATACATCTGTAACTGACTTTAAACTTGGTAAAGCAGGTATGCATATCAATGGTGTTTGGGTAACAGGAACACTTGAAAACCAACCTGGTCTTGAATTTGCAGCTATGCCTTTCCCTCCTTTATACGGAAAGTCTGTTGCAGTAAGTGGTTCTCACACCCTTGCAATGCCAGTACAAAAGAAAGCTGATGCTGCAACACAAGCTGCAGCTATCGAGTTTATGCTTTGGATGACAGAAAACGGTGATATGTGGGCTAAAGCAGGTCACATTCCTATTAGAAGTTCAGTGTTTGAAAAAGAAGAGTTTAAAGCACTTCCTTATCGTGCAGATTATGCAGAAGCAGCTTATAATGTAGTAAATGCTCCTCAAATTCCAGCATGGGAAGAAATTAACAATACCCTTTCTGATATGCTTGAGTATGCAGTAGCAACAAATCAAGATGCAAAAACTGCAGTGGCAGAAATGGAGAAAACAGTAAACGATATATTAAGTCGTTATTAATTAAAATGAAGGTGCCTATGATTTGTAGGCGCCTTCAAGTGTAGCCTCAAGGAGGAATCGTTGATACCAGGAAACAAAGATACACGAGATGGAATTTTATTTTCGATTCCTTTTTTACTTGTATTTGCAACTTTTTTAATATTTCCAATTATATTTGGTTTTATAGTAAGTTTTTATGACTATAACGCCTTTTTGGCCCGTACTTGGGTAGGGTTGAAAAATTATATAACAATTTTTTCCGATGAAACATTTTATAGCAGTTTAAAGAATACACTAGTTTTTGTGCTTTTATCAACACCTTTTTTACTTGTAATTGGTTTTTTTATGGCGCTTATAGTAACCTCCAAATTGAAAATTCGAAGTGCTGCTGAAAATATGTTTTTCTTGCCATATATGCTTTCTATGACCGTAGTCGGAACTTTATGGGCATGGATTTTTCAAAAAAGTTATGGTGTTTTGAATCATCTTCTTGAATTTGTTGGTTTACCAATAATTTCATGGCTAACAGAGCCTATGCCGGCTATGTGGTCAGTAATAATTGCTACGATTTGGTGGACAGCGGGTTTCAATATGGTTCTTATGTCTGCAGGGATAAAACAAATTTCAGCTGACGTTTATGAGGCAGCATTAATTGATGGTGCAAATAATTTTCAAAAAACTATTTATGTCACTCTTCCATTGTTAAGGCCTACATTGTCGCTATGTTTAATTTTGCAAATAATAGCTTCTTTCAATGTCTTTGGACAAGTGTATGTAATGACAGGTGGTGGACCCTATGGATCTACACAAGTTTTAGTGCAATACATCTATGAATCGGGCTTTAGATATTTTAAGATGGGTTACTCTTCTGCAATGGCTTACATTTTATTCTTCATTGTTGTTGTTATATCAATCGTTCTAAACAAGCTATTGAAGGAGGACAAGTAAATGAAAAAAAGCCTGTTGTTTATAGTAATTGGTTTATTGTTTCTTATTTGGGTTTTTCCATTTTATTGGTTATTTGCAACTTCAATACATTTAGAACAAAATGTTATGACTGAAACATTACAATTGTTTCCAGAAAATCCAACCTTAGAAAATTATACGGCTGCGTTTCAAAAAACTCCAATTTTTACGTGGCTTATAAATTCTCTTATTATTTCTACCATAACAGTTGTTTTTACATTGGTACTAGACGCACCAATTGCGTATGCCTTTGCGCGGATTCCATTTAAAGGTCGCAGTGTTCTTTTTTGGATTGTAATGGCTGGGATGATGATACCACTTCAGGTTCTAATTATTCCTCTTTACATTCAGTTTAATTCTTATCAATTGATAAATACGTTTGCAGCTGCTATTTTGCCTCGGCTTGCACTACCTATTGGGATTTTCATTCTAAAACAGTTTTTTGAAGGTTTTCCAGTTGCTCTTGAAGAAGCAGCCTTTATTGATGGAGCAAATAGATTTAGAATTTTTACAACTATTATTTTACCGCTTGGGAAAGCTGCTCTGGTAACGGTTGCAATAATTGCATTTATTAATACATGGAATGATTTCTTATGGCCATTAATTGTTTTAAATGATACTAATAAGTATCCTATAACTGTAGGTATTGCGAACTTTCAAGGAACGCATGGAACTGAATATTCTTTAATTATGGCAGGTGCTGTTATTGCATCACTACCGCAGTTCATAATATATGCAATTTTTAGAAAGAAAATTGTTGCCGGTCTTGCAATGTCTGGTATTAAAGGGTAATATGCAAAAAAGCACTTTATATTGTAGTGACTCCCGTTAATTGAACACAATTAACGGGTATTTTTTAGAAGGTTTACATCATCCAAATTGCTTCACGGATAACTTCGCTTACTGTTGGATGAGGGAAAATCATTTCTTTCATTTCCTGGACAGTTATACCTTTTTCGATAATGCTAGAAGCGCCCCAAATAATTTCAGAGGCGTATGCTCCAAGAATATGTATGCCTAAAATTTTATCGGTGTTCTTAGAGGCGATAACTTTTACAGTTCCAGGCGCTCTGAGCCCATTTTCTGCAATAAAGCGGCCAGACATTATCATTGGAACAGATGCAGCTTTAATTTCAATTCCATTTTTCAAAGCTTCTTGTTCAGTAATACCGCAGCCTGCAACTTCAGGGTTAGAATAAACTACCCAAGGAATAGCGTTGTAGTGCATCTCATTTTCAGTCGTGTTTTTGCCATCTAAGAAATTACAAATATCGGTAACTGCAACTTCAGCCATTCTATATGCACTGTGAGCGAGCATGCTTTTGCCGTTGATATCTCCTGCAGCCCAAATACCAGGTATAGAAGTTTTCATGTTATCATCAACAATAACACCTTCTTTTGAAATATCTAGGTTGCTTTCTTTTGCTAGGCAAGTTTCTAGATTTGCATTTCTTCCAATTGCCATTAGGATGGTTGAAGCTTGAATGGACTCTTCTTTTCCATCTTTTGATTTAAAGAAAACTGTGTTTTGATCAATTTTCTCTACTGTGCTACTAAGGTAAAAATCTACGCCGGTAAGAGCTTTTCTAAGAATAGGAGAATGATCTTTATCCATGGATGGTATAATTTCATCCATCATTTCTACTACAGAAACTTTGCTTCCCAACATAGAAAAAAGGCTTGCAAACTCAATTCCAATAACACCACCACCAATTATGCAAAGGCTTTCTGGAACCTCTTCGCAGTTTAGGAGTGCCGTTGAGTCTATTACATATGGGTTATCATTTGCGCCTGGAATATTTGGCATCGCTGATATAGAACCTGTTGCTAGTAAGATTGCTTTAGCTTCAAAAACTTCCTCTGTTTCTGTAATTTTTACGCTTTTTGCATCAATAACCTGCCCTGTGCCAGTAATGATTTCAATACCAAGTTTTTTTAACTTAGAAGTTACTCCACCTACTAGTGTAGATATAGTTTTGTTTTTCCATGTCATCATTTCGGTAAAATTGAATTCTACTTCACTTGTATGTACGCCGAATTGGGCGGAATCTTTTGCGTGAATAAAATGTTTGGCTGAGTTTAAGAGCGACTTTGTTGGAATACAACCAACATTTAGACAGGTTCCACCAATAAATTGGTTTTCAACTAAAAGAACCTTTTTTCCTTTTTGTGCTAGACGTTCGGCCCCTAAATAACCGGCAGGTCCACCCCCAATAATAATAACATCGAACATAGTATCTCCATTTTTGTAAAAGCAAATTTTCTAATTTTAAAAAGTATACTGTATAAAAATAAGCTTGGCAAGTAGATATCTTTACAATAGAGCATTTACAATATATTCTTTTTTTTGTATAATGTTATGGAGAAAAGAATAATTATTAGGAGCAGTAATTGACTAATTTCTGGATAGCGTTAGGGTTTGTATCCTATGCTACATATTGCTTTTCTATTTTACAGTTTGCTGTAAAAATCCTCAAATACTCTAAAAAGAATAATCTTTTACTTATATTTTTTACGCTCTTTAACACTTTTACTTTTATTACTTTGTATTTTTACGGGGTGCCGTGGGCTGTATTATATGTCATTGGATACTTTGGATATTTTGTTGAACTACGTTTATGTACTAAAACAACCTTTAGACAGGTTTGGTTTTTTATTACGTCATATCTATTAAGTATGGTTGCGATACATCTATCCGTGTTGCTTGTGTATAGTTTGGTTTTGCAAAAGTCTTTAGGCGATATCTATGTAGATGTTCAATTACTATTTCAAACAGTAGTGGTGAGTTGTACCATTCTTATTGCTCTAATAAAAATATATGAAAGATATATTCCTCTTTCAAAATTTGTAGATATATCAACTGCAAAAGTATACTCAGAAATAATGTCTTCACAATCAACTTTTTTGTTTGCAGCCCTTTGTGCAGAGTCATGGTTTCTCATGCAAGCTCACTATCAACCGCTTTTTTCAATTTCGGCTCTTGCAACAATATTTTTTGTAGTATCGATGTTTTATGTGTTGTTTTATTTTAATGTAAATATAACTGTTCTTCATCCATATAAAAGAAAAGCAGATGAAGCAAAGACATTGCATGGAAAAATTGTAAAAAAGAAAATAGCAGTTGAGTATAAGCTTTACAGCGACGATTTAACAAAGCTATATAACAAACGCTTTATGCATCAGAAAATAGACGAACTTTGTGAAGCAAAGGACAGCAGTTTTGCTGTTGTGTATGCAGATCTTGTTGCTTTGAAGCACGTAAATGACACCTATGGTCATAAAGTAGGAGATCGCTACATTTTAGATGTTGCTGATGCTTTGCAAAAATCAATTCGGGAAGAGGACTTTCCCGCACGTGTAGGTGGGGATGAATTTGTTCTTATATTAATTGCTGTTACCAATACCGAGATGGAAGAAATTATTAGACGAATAAAAAAAGCTATCCGCCACGTTGACGAAAAAGAAGAGTTTACGGTGCATGCTAATTTAGGATACAAGTGCTTTGAAACAAAGGATGGTCTTTCAAGAACAGATGTACTAGAAAAAGTAGATGAACTGATGAAGCACGATAAAAAAGCCTTTTATGAAAAAGGAGGTTTTTAATATGTTAGTTGCAACT
>CAYJOZ010000054.1:0-903 GCA_964371925.1 uncultured Treponemataceae bacterium
CGAACAAAACCAAATACAGGAACAGTAAATGAATCTAGCATTTCATCTGTTGCTTTAATTGAAGCAACAGCAGATGATGCAAAAAATACAAATTCTGCAATTAGATACTTTGCTCCAAGCTCACCTTCATTTGCTTATGGAGCTGGTGCTGCTCAAGCAACTGCTGGTTCAATTGTATTAAAAGTTACATACGATCTTAAAGATTCAGATTATGCAACTAACGAGTACTCAGCTGGTCTATATGTAGAAGCTAAACCTATCGAAGACTTACGTGTTGCTGCTGGTGGAGCAACTGCTTTTGACGGTGCAGACAAAGGTGATATTACAGCTTTTGTTGGTGCAGACTATGCAGTAATGATTGACGATGTAATGTCAATTGTACCTGCTGTTGTATTCAACTACTATGATGATGCTACTGCTGGTGGTACTGACGAAAGTATCATTACTGGTGGTATTGCTTATCGTTGGGGTACATCTGTAGACGCAAGTTCATTACTTGATGATTTTTATTCAGATAAATTAGCATACCAAAGAGATGCAAACAAAGATGGTAATGACGAAGATGATATGCTTCTTCCTGGTGTTTCAGCTGCTGTAAGTTACAATATGAAGAACGACACAGTGCTTCCTGTTTTAGTTAACTTCTACTCAGGTGATGTTGTTGAAAACCTAACTGTTGCTGCTTCTGCATATGCTGATGTTAAAGCAACTGAAATTATGGACAGTTTACAAGTAGCTGCTGCAGCAGACTATGATGTTATGGCTGGTGATTTAGTAATCACTCCTGCAGCTGGTGTTCTATACCAAAAAAACATGCTTCTACCTGTAGTACGTGTTGACCTAGCTGGTGCTGTTTCTAACACAACATTCACAGCTGAATGGAACGGTGCAGACTTTGGTGGT
>CAYJOZ010000054.1:913-10039 GCA_964371925.1 uncultured Treponemataceae bacterium
TGGTGTAGCAGACAAAATGGGTGCTGCATCAATCAAAGCAAAAATCGCTCTTTAATTCTTAGTGAATTAATTTAAGCATTTAGCTTAAAAAGGCTTTCCGGTTTCGGAAAGCCTTTTTTATTGTGTGTGGATAAAAGCTGTGTAATTCTTGTGGATTTAATAAGTAGTAGATTCTTCCTGGAGTGCAGCAGAAAGCAGAGTCAGAATGACAGGGGAGGGTAGTGCAGCAGAAAGCAAAGTCAGAATGACAGGGGAGGGTAGTGCAGCAGAAAGCAGAGTCAGAATGACAGGGGAGAATACGTAACTGTCCTTACAGCATAAAGGTGTGCCAATTCGGCATTTCGAATTAGGAGCTCCGAATTGATTTGATTTCTTCTTTTGAAAGGCCTGTTGCCGTTGCTATTTGCTCTGGTGAGAAGCCCATGGCTAGTAAGTTTTTTGATGTAAAAAATGAAGTAATATACCTTCATTTCCAGGGTTCACAAACAAATATCGAACAAAATAATCGTTAGTAGGTACAAGCTGTTCTATACTCATAGTATACTCCTTAGTTATTATTTTTTCAACAATAATTTTGTCATATACTATATGTATTGAAGCAAATTTTACAAAACGTGAACTTTTTAATAAAAAAAATTATTTTTTTGCCTTTGATAGAGGGTATGCTATAAGCATTATTCCTGCAAAGCTAATCATTAAAATATTCATTCCAAAGTTATCTGCAAGGTAGCCTGCGAGTGGCGCTAAAAGTATTATAAAAAGCGATTTTAATTGGGCGGAAACACTCAATATTGTAGTTCTCTGAGCTTTTTCCATATTATCATCAATTACATCAATAAAAATTGGTTTTCGTATGTTTTGCCAGAAGTTTACTAAAACAAAAAGCACACATACAATAACGGTGTTTTGTATTGTAAAACCGAGAGCTAGCAATGTTAGCAGGAATAGAATGTACAGTATATTGATAGCTTTCGTTCCACCAAAGATGTTTTTGACCCGAAACGAATTAACAGAGGCGAGTGAACTAAAAATGTTTAGAATAGTATACATAAGACCGAGTAGTATTGAAAGATTATCTTCTGAACTAAGATTAGAAAACACCATTAAACCTGTTCCAATTATTATTGCACTTAAAATTGGTTGAATAAAATCTTTCATTGAATTAAGCACCGCTTCAAAAACACCGTTTCCAATTAATAGATGTTGTAAGTTTCTATTGTGTAAAAGGCTGTTTTTTAGAATTATTAGAAGATCTTTAAATGATGTATGCTCTGATTCTTCTGTTGTGTCCAAAGACTTTGGGTATGAAAGCACTAGAAAAAAATCTAGTATATAGGGTATAGTAGACGCTAAGAAAATATAGCCTGAGTTTGGTACGTTTAAGATAATTATTATGCCAAGTGCAGAGCTAATTGCGCTTCCTACAAGGGATGCACTTCTTGTTTTCCCATACACGTAGGTTTTATGCATTTCCCAGTTTTTTTGCTCAAGGTATGCATAAATCATTGCTTTGTGACTCCCTGAGCGAAAAGCTTCTCCAAGACCAAATAGAATCATAGCTATTGCAGCACCTATAAAACCCTTGCTTATAAAAAACATTATAAAAGAAAGGATGTAAAATAAAAAACACGCATATAGTTCTTTTTTCTTTCCAAAATGGTCGGCAATAAGTCCTGAAGGGATTTCAAACACATTAATTATTATTTCACGAATTGATATTAGCAAACCTATTTGTAATAGCGTGAGATTGTTTCCCGCAAGGTAAATAAGCAAATATGGTTCAAAAAACTTGAGGTTCTTTAAAAGCCCGTAAAGTGAAAATTTTTTGATAAGCCAGTCATTGTTTATTTCTCTATAGATACTTTGATTTTCCATGTTTTATTGTACATTGAAGAATAAGTTAGCTCAAGTTTATTACGTTTTAAAACATGCTAAAAATGGTTGAATTATTTTATTTTTTTTGTTTTTTCTAGCACTTTTTTTCTGCATTTACTTGTGTTTTCACATAAACAATGCTAAAATATATATAGAAAAACTTTTTACGGAGGTAAAAAAATGAAAAAACTTTTTATGGTTATGATTGTATTGGCTTTGGTTAGCTCTATGGTATTTGCCGGTGGTGGAAATGATTCATCACAAAGTGACATGCCAACTGTGCGCTTAATTACCGACGCAACAGGTATTGATGACAAATCATTTAATGCTGCTGCATGGAGAGGTATTCTTGAGTTTTATGGTGATACTTGGGAAGACCAATCAGGTAGAGGAACTCTTTATGATGTAGTTACTTGTCAAACACAAGACTTGTATGTTCCAAACCTAAAACAAGCTGCAGACAGAGGATATGATCTTATTATTGCAACAGGGTTTACTTTTGCAGATGCAGTAGGTGAAGTTGCAAAAGAATATCCAGAACAACCATTTATGATTGTTGATGTTTCTTGGGTAGGTGTTACAAATGTACAAGAATACATTTATGCAGAAGAACAAGGTTCTTTCCTTGTAGGTGCAATTGCAGCGCTTCAAGCACAAGAAGATGGTATTGCTAATCCAAAATTTGGTTTTATCGGTGGTGTACCAGGTGGAACAATTACAAAATTTGAAGTTGGATACATTCAAGGTTTACGACATGTAATGCCTAATCTTCCAGATTCATCAATCGTAGATTATTACACAAATGACTGGGGTGCTCCAGAAAAAGCTAAAACACAAGCTAAAAACTGGTATGATTCTGGTGTATACACTATTTTCTCAGCTGCAGGTGGTTCAGGAAATGGAACAATTGCACAAGCTAAAGAATACCGAGTACAAGGGAAAAATGTATGGGCAATTGGTGTAGACTCTGACCAACATGCTGAAGGTATCTATGATGGCGATAAATCTGCAGTATTAACTTCTATGCTTAAAATGGTTGAAACTTCTGCAATTATGGCATTAACTGATGTAAAAGATGGTGCTTTTGAAGGTGGTGTAATTGAGCTAGATATGGCTGCAAATGGTGTTGGCTATGCTGCAACAAATACAGAACTATCAAAAGATATTATCGACGAAATCGAAGCTATTAAAGCTGAAATAGTAGCCGGCGATATTATGGTTTACAAAACATATAAAGACGCTCTAGCAGCTGGTGTTGTACCTGCAGGCTTAGGTGCTAAAGACGACTAATATAATTAATAATTACGAGTTACGAATTACTAATTTATTCTTTTAAGCAGTGGTTGTAACAGCAATGTTACAACCACTTACTATATGGACTTTACTTACATGAATGAAAATATTATAGAAATGGTTGGAATTACCAAAACCTTTCCCGGCGTAGTTGCAAACGATAATGTTACTGTTACAGTGAAAAAAAACGAAGTGTTATCTTTATTAGGGGAAAACGGGGCGGGAAAATCTACCCTTATGTCTATTCTTTTTGGCTCATATGCAGCTGATAAGGGAACTATTACAGTGAATGGAAAAGAAGTTTCCATTAAAAATTCGAACGATGCAACTGCTCTTGGAATTGGAATGGTGCATCAACATTTTAAGCTTGTCCACAATTACACTGTTACAGAAAATATTGTACTTGGACTTGAATCTACCAATAAATTTGGTATTCTTGATTTAAAAAGCGCTGAAATGCGTGTAAAGGAGCTATCAGAGCAATATGGGCTTATGGTAGACCCTGCATCTAAAATTGAAGATATAACCGTTGGAATGCAACAACGGGTTGAAATATTAAAGGTTTTGTACAGAAATGCAAATATAATCATTTTTGATGAACCTACTGCAGTTCTTACCCCTCAAGAAATAGATGAACTTATTAACATAATTCGTCTTTTAAAGGAAGAGGGTAAAACGATTATCATAATTACGCATAAATTAAAGGAAATAAAGGCTGTTGCCGACCGTTGTACCGTATTGCGACGAGGAAAGCTTGTAGACACTGTTAGTGTTGCCGATGTAACAGAACATGACTTAGCCGAAATGATGGTTGGTAAAGCCGTTGAGTTTAACATAGAAAAGGCACCTGCAAACCCATCAAGAACGGTTTTGGGCTTAAAACATATTTCTGTTAAAGATTCACGAGGGCAACTCGCCGTAAATGATTTGACTTTAGGCGTAAGAGCAGGTGAAATTGTTGGTATTGCCGGTGTTGATGGAAATGGGCAGTCAGAGCTTATCTATGCCATTACAGGGCTTTCTCCAATTGAATCTGGACAAATTTTCTTAAATGGAAATGATATATCGAAGTATTCAATTAGAAAAAGAATTGAAGCTGGTATCGCCCATATTCCTGAAGATAGGCAAAAGCATGGCTTTGTGTCTGAATTTTCAATAGCCGAAAATACCGTAATAAAAAATTATTACAAAGCTCCGTATACCCAAAGCATGGGAGTACTTAATTTTTCTGCTATGGAAAAAAAAGCCGAGGAACTTATTGAAGAGTTTGATATCAGAGCAGGGCGTGGTGCACAGACGCGAACGGGTAGTATGTCTGGTGGAAACCAACAAAAGCTTATTATTGCACGAGAAGTAGAACTAACCCCTGAAGTATTTATTGTCGCACAGCCTACTCGTGGCTTAGATGTCGGGGCTATTTCTTACATACGAAAGCGTATTATTGAGATTCGAGACCAGGGAGCTGCAGTTTTGCTTATTTCTTTTGAACTCGATGAAATTATGAATTTATGTGATAGAATTGCAACTATTTCAAAAGGCTCAATTGTAGGCCTTTCAAATGCAGGAGAAGTTACGGAAAGAGAAATAGGGGCAATGATGGCTGGCTCAAAAAAAATAGAAAGTGAGGTTGCGCTTTGAAGCAAAAGACAATAAAACAAGTTGACTATAATCGACACGCCTTTGTAAATTTTTTACTCCATTCAGATTCTGCCGTTTCTGTATTAGTTGTTCTCTTAGGTTTTTTTGTCGGTTCTCTATTAGTTCTATTAGTAGGTAGAAATCCCATAGGAATGTATGAATCATTTTTACAGGTTTTAACAGGGATTTTTTGGAATAATCGCGGTGAAATGCGCTGGGAGATTCGTTATGTTGGTGAATGGATAAATATATCTGTTCCATATATTCTTTGTGGTTTAACAATGGGTTTTGCAGCAAGAGCGGGTCTTTTTAATATTGGTGGTGAAGGACAGTATTTGGCAGGTCTTACCACTGCAACGGTAATAGGTATTTATGGGCCCCAAGTATTGGGAATCCATTGGATGCTCGCTGTTGTTCTTGCCGTTGTTGCAGGCGCCTTTTGGGGTGGTTTAGTTGGTTTCTTAAAAGCAAGGTTTGAAGTATCTGAGGTAGTAGCAACAATTATGCTTAACTATATTGCTCTTTATATTGCAAGAATTGTATTATTGCGTATTCCTGGCTCAAACACATATCAAACACCAACATTTCCTGAAACAGCTTCAATCCGTTTAGACTTTTTAGATGCACTTACAAATACTTCTAAATTGAATATGAGTATTTTCTTTGTGATAATTGCTGTAATATTATACTGGTTTTTAATGGAAAAAACTAATCTAGGCTTTGGTCTTCGTGCAACTGGTTATAATAAAGATGCTGCCCTTTGTTCAGGTATCCCTGTAGTGAAAAGCATTGTCCTTGCAATGGCTATTTCAGGTGCTTTTGCAGGACTTGCAGGCGCCTCTGTTGCACTTGGATCATTTGAGTACGGGCGCATCCCTGCTGTTTTAGAAGGCTACGGATTTGCAGGTATAGCGGTTGCCCTTGTTGGAAACTCTACTGCAGGTGGAACACTCGTTGCAGGCTTATTATTTGGTATGCTAGCACGCGCCCAAGGGATTATGCAAGATAATGGTATTCCAAAAGAAATTACACTTATAATACAAGGTTTAATTGTTGTATTTATTGCTCTTCGGGCTGGACTTAAAATGTATCTTGCATACCAACAAAAGAAAGAGCTTGAACGAAAACTTACGCAAGAACACTCACAAAATGAAGGAGATGCATAATGGATATAGTAATTGGAATGATTCCTTCAGTTTTAATGATTGTTTCACCTATTTTAATTGCTGCTGCAGGTGGTATGATTTGTGAAAAATCTGGCGTTGTAAATATTGCTTTAGAAGGGCTTATGGGAATGGGTGCTTTTACTGCAGCTGCTACTCATGTGCTTTTAGAAAGTGGCTTTGTAGGCTCAGTTTGGGTTGGTTTGCTTTTTGGTGCAGTTACAGGCGGTGTGTTTTCACTGTTACATGCATATGCATCTGTTTCATTAAATGCAGATCAAACTATATCGGGTACAGGTGTGAATCTCCTTTCAACCGGTTTAACGGTATTCTTTTCTCAAATATTGTTTAATGCTGATAGAACAAGGCAGTATAAATTAGGTATGCTTCCTGGCGTTGGAGGAATATACCCAACTGCCATTATTGCTCTCGTAGTTATTATTGGAGCTTGGTTTTTTCTTTACAAAATTCCTTTTGGACTACGGCTTAGGGCATGTGGAGAGCATCCTCACGCTGTTGAGTCTGCAGGGGTAAACGTTAAAAAAATGCGCTATATTGCGGTCCTTATTTCAGGAGTACTCGCAGGGCTTGCAGGTGGTTGTTTAGTTCTTACTCAAACAATTCAATATACCTCAAACACTATAAATGGGGCTGGATTTATAGCTATTGCTGCTGTGTCATTTGGTAGATGGAGACCTCTTGGTATTACAGGATCTTCCTTACTATTTGGGTCTGCAGTAGCTTTTGCAATTTATGTTGTAAATATTCCATCTTTAAGAGGATTATTTCCATCAGAGTTTTTTAGCCTATTGCCATACGCAATCACTCTTTTGGCCTTGGTAGTATTTAGTGGAAAAAATCATGCACCGAGAGTTGCAGGAAAGCCATACGAACAAGGATCTAGCTAGGAATGATAAGCAAGGATTTTGTATTAAAACTATTTGAAGGGTTCTCTATAGAGCGTTGGACAGATCTTGTGCGTCCATTTGATTTAATTGAAATGGACAAGTCAAGTGAAAAAATGGTAATTGCGTATATGATTGCAAAATTTGAAGAAGAAGCTGGGAACATCATTGATTGGGATTGGCTTATGTACGCTTCACTTTTTGATATTTTGCGAAAAATTGCTCTTTGTGATATAAAATCTCCCTTGCAAAGGCGTATAAAAAACGAGTATCCTCAAGAGTATGAGCGCTTAAATGAATGGATTTTATCGCAATATAAAGAATTAATGAAAGATGATCCAGAACTTTTTGAGCGCTTTACTCAGTATACCATAGAGCAAAACGATAGGACTAGAAAGCCATCTTTAACAGAAAGAATTATGAAGGCAGCACATAAGTATTCGGCTCTGCGTGAGTTTGAAATGCTTGCTGTTGTCAATGAGGATTTTCGCTTAAAAAATATAAAGCGCGATTTATATGGCGATATTCAGCCTTTTTTAGATTTAAAGGGTTTGCAGCTACTTATGATGAAGCAACGGCCGTATGAGTTTTTGATGGTTATCGAGCAGTTACGTTTTCAAATACGCTGGAATCAAACTCCACGCGTTCCAAAAACAACCGTACTTGGACATTCTTTTTTTGTGGCAATTTTAACACTTTTACTAAGTAGGCAATCAGCTATATCATATTCAAAGAAAACAGGAAAGCCTTTTTCATTTTGCCAAAAGAGAATCTATAATAATTATTTTTCTGCTCTTTTTCACGATTTGCCTGAAGCAGTAACAAGAGATATTATTTCACCAGTGAAGCAAGCGACAGATACTTTATCTGCAATTGTAAAGCAAATTGAAGCAGATATGATTGAGTCAGAACTTATTCCTTTAATGGAAACATTTTATGTGGACGAATTAGTCTTTTTTACAGACGACGAGTTTGAAAACAGGATACTTTTTGATTCACAAAAGGGAAAAATTACCTTACCTGATATTTCATATGAAGATTTATGCGAAAAATACAATACTGATTCGTATTCACCGGTAGATGGTAAGCTTGTGCGCTGTGCAGATCATATTGCAGCCTTCGTTGAAGCAGATAGTTCAATTAGCCATGGTATTACTTCTAAACAATTAACATCTGGCCGTGTAAATTTACTTAAGCTCTATCCTGAAGGTAAAAGTATAAACGGTATCGATGTCAATGCATTTTTTGCAGATTTTGGGTAAATAAGACGAAAAAATATACCGATATTCTAAAGGTATGAAAAAGATATTATGTATTAGTTTATGTATAGTTATTTGCACTTTTGCATTTTCTCAAAGTAGAACTCACACAGTTGAGCGTTCTGAAACTTTGTATTCTTTAAGTAGAAAATATGGTGTAACGGTAGATGAAATTCGTGACGCAAATAATATGGGTGATAGCAATACCATTACTATAGGGCAAAGCCTTATTATACCGGGTACTGATAATGCTACAGTGTCAAGCTCAAACACTACAAACTTTGACGAATACAAGGTAGTTTCAGGTGATACCCTTTATAGCATTTCTAGAAAATTTGATATTAGCGTTGATGAACTTAGAAAGATAAATAATTTATCTCAAACATCAGTTTTAAGAATTGGACAAGTTTTAAAAGTTCCTGGTTCTCGTACGGTTATTACAACAGTAACACCTACTGCGCCTACGGTGCCGACACTGCCTGTCTCAACTGAAGATCCAAGGGCTGTGAGTAACCGTAAGGGTGACACGAATTTGGTGTGGCCTGTAAAAGCTACTGAAGTAAGTTATGTTACTGGGAAAATTTCAGGTGTAGCTCTAACGGGTACTGCTAATGAAGATGTAAAGGCTATCCGCTCTGGAACTGTATTGTTTAGTGGTATGTATCGTGGTTTTGGGCAAGTAGTTTTTGTACAAGACACAACCGAGCATATTTACGTGTATACTGGTTTAAGTATCTTATCGGTTGAAAAGGGTGACCATGTTGCATACGGCACTGTTTTAGGCGTAATAGGCCATGATACTCTTTCTGGTACCGACCGCATGAATTTTATGGTGTATAAGGGTAATAAGCCACTGGACCCTGCAAAAGCACCACGTGGATAATTAAATAATTACTAATTACTAATTACTAATTACTAATTTGTAACTAGTAACTAGTAATTACCTAAAACACTATTTCCAATACTTCTTCAATTCTCGAAACTGGATGAAAA
>CAYJOZ010000055.1:0-9934 GCA_964371925.1 uncultured Treponemataceae bacterium
ATGATGAACTAAAAAAAGCACAAAAAGATAGCAAAATAACCGAAGATGAATTAAAAACAAACGAAGACGCTCTTCAAAAATCTACTGATAAATTCATTGCGGAAATAAATAAAATTTTAGAAGACAAAGAAAAAGAAATTATGGAAGGTTAGACCTATCGATATAACCAAGGAAAACCAACAGTCTATTTCAACTCAAATAATACCAACTCACGTAGGAATCATTATGGATGGAAATGGACGTTGGGCTCAAAGCAAGGGCCTTCCAAGGACTAATGGTCACAAGGAAGGCTTAAACGCAGCTAGAGAAATTATTAAAGAAGCTGCAAATCTTGGTATAGATTTTTTAACACTATATACCTTTTCTACTGAAAATTGGAAACGTACTCAAGAAGAAGTTGGTTTTTTAATGAACTTATTAAAAACACATCTTCGCAAAGAATTTGAATTTTACAAAAAAGAGAAAGTACGCTTACATTGTATCGGGGATATGAGTGGTCTTGGCGCCGATGTACGTTCGGAGCTTGAGTCAGTAATTGACGAGAGTGCTAATTTTACTCGAATGAATCTTGTTCTTGCTATTAACTATGGAGGGAAGGATGAAATTCTTCGAGCCTGCAAGAAATACATTTCAGCGCAAGATAAGGAAGCTGTAGAAAATTCATCTCTTGAAGGTTATTTTGATGTTCCTCAGCTACCTCCTGTAGATTTAATTATTAGAACAGGTGGCGAAAAAAGACTCAGTAATTTTTTATTATGGCATGGAGCTTACGCCGAACTTGAATTTTCAGAAATTCTTTGGCCCGATTATAAGCCTTCAGATTTTCGATTAGATATAACAAACTTTATGAAACGCAACAGGCGTTATGGAGGACACTGATGACACAACTTGTACAACGCTTATTAGTTTTTTTTATTGGTACACCTTTAGTAGTTTCATTAGCATTACTTGAATATTATAATCACTTACCTCTTTTGCTTGTAATTGTATTAATAGCTTTTATGGCTTCTCGTGAATTATATACAATTTTAAAAGTTAAGTTACTTATGCAACCAAAATGGCTTTTTTTAATTTTAATTATGAGTATCCCACTTGTAACAACAATTGTTATACTAGCAAACCTCTCGCCATTGTACATATATTTTGCCGTTGTAATTATGTTAATGATTAGCTTTTCGTATGAAGTTTTTTCATCTGACAACGATATTTCCTTTGAAAATGCTATACCGAGATTATGTACAACAAGTTTCGGAATAATCTATATAGGCTTGTTTTCAACGTATATCTCACAGCTTACCCTACTTCCAAATGCAACAATTTTTATTGCTACCTTTTTACTTATGGTCTTTGGGTGTGATTCCTTAGCATGGTTTTTTGGCATGCTTTTAGGTAAAGGAAACCGAGGTTTTATTAAAGCAAGTCCTAATAAAAGCTTAGCTGGTTTTTTGGGTGGAATTTTTGGCTCAATTGTTGCAGGATTAATTATGTATTACTTTTCTCCTACAGTTTTCAAAGCTTCTCCATTTCTAGTTTCGCTAGTCGGTATGCTAGTTGCCTTTACGTCGATTATTGGTGACTTAATTGAATCTGTTTTAAAACGTTCATGTGCACATAAGGATTCCGATATAGGTGGCGTTGGTATACCAGGTAGAGGCGGATTTTTAGATTCTATAGATTCTATATTATTTTCGGCTCCAATATATTTTATCTTAGTTACATTATTTTTTGTTTAGCATGGATGGTAAAATATGAAAAAAAGAGTTCTTGTTTTGGGATGTACCGGTTCCATAGGAACAAGTACAATTTCAATTGCTAGAGAATTTCCCAATTTATTTACGATTTGTGGTTTAACAGCACATTCAAACAAAGAAGCACTACATCAGCTTTCGAATGAGTTTAATTGCAGTTCGCTTTTAACAGGTGAAAATGATTCACTTAAAGACTTTATTATCAACTCTGAAGCTGATATTTGTGTAAATGGTATTTCTGGTAGCGCTGGGCTTTTACCTTCAGTTTATTGCTTAGAAGCTGGTATTGACTTAGCCTTAGCCAATAAAGAAACGATTGTTATGGCATCAAGATTTGTTAAGAATATAGCCCAAGAAAATAATTGTAAAATAATACCTGTAGATTCTGAACATTCTGCAGTTTTTTCCCTAATTGAAAAATTTGGGAGAAATGCAATTGACAAAATAATTTTGACTGCTTCTGGCGGGCCTTTTAAGAATGCAACCTTTGAAGAATTAAAGGCCGTATCACCAGAAGGAGCATTAAAGCATCCAACATGGAATATGGGGAAGAAAATTACAATTGACAGTGCAACGCTAGCAAATAAGGGATTAGAAGTAATAGAAGCATGTAGACTCTTTGATATTGCATCAGAAAGCGTTCAAGTCACCATACATCCTCAGAGTCTTGTTCACTCTTTTATTGCAACAAAAGATGGAGATGTTTATGCTCAAGTGTCTTATCCAACTATGAAACGCCCTATCCTCTCTGCTTTAAGTTATCCAGATATACTTGAAAATAGGATGGAAAAGTTTGATTTTACCAAAAATATAGAGATGACATTTTCACCACCGAATAATGAGCATTTTCCACTTCTTAACTTAGCATATCAAGCACAAAAAAAAGGAGAAGCGTATACAATTGTATATAATGCAGTAAATGAATTTGCTGTGGATTTATTCCTAAATAATGCAATTACATTCTTAGGAATAGCACAGTTAGTTTCAAATATTTTAGACTTAAAGTGGGATCAATCTATTACATCAATAGATGATGTATTTACAATCGACAAAGAAGCTCGAAAGCGAGCTAATGATGTATTTTTTGATGCAACATTTAATGCGTATCGCATAAAATAGGAGAATAGCAGTGACAATACTATATGGCATTTTAGGCTTAGGAATAATTGTATTTATACATGAATTAGGACATTTTATTGCAGCACGGCGCTGCGGTGTTGAAGTAGAAACATTTTCTATTGGAATGGGACCTGTACTTTTACATAAAAAAGTTGGCAAAACAGACTATAGACTTTCATTAATTCCATTAGGTGGATATTGCGGAATGAAAGGTGAAAAAATGTTTCAAGAAGCTCTTGAGAAGAAGTTAGACGAAATACCTCGAGAGAAAGATTCTTTTTATGGTGTTAGTCCTTTAAGAAGAATTATTATAGCTTTTTCCGGCCCAGCATTTAATTTTATTTTTGCAATAATTGCATTCACAATAATTGCTATGATTGGCTACAATTATTACACTACTCCAAGTAAGATCATCCTTGCAACTGATGTTTATTCGGATGTGACATCCCCAGCAGCTTTAGCAGGATTAGAAACAGGTGATGTTATTACCCAAATAAATAATACAAAAATCCTGTATTTTTCAGATATCTCTGAAGTTGTTTCAACTTCACCCCGTGAAAATTTATCATTTACAGTTAACAGACAAGGTGAACAAGTTACACTGCAATTAACACCTGAACTCGATACAAATACAGGGGCAGGAAGGATTGGCGTAGTCAATTGGGTTAACCCCGTAGTTGGGACTATACAAAGTTCAAGTTCTGCAGAGCAAGCTGGGTTACGGTCAGGGGATACCATTACTTCTGTTGAAGGATACGAAGTTTATAACACTTTTGATTTTAACAAAATAATTCAAAACCGCGATATTGTTTCAATTGAATATATTAGAGATGGACAAAAATATTTCACTGAACTAGTTATTCCAAAAACAGAAAGTAATACTATTGATTTTACCTCACTTGGAATTGTATGGTTTGTACAATCTGTTAGAACAGAAACATACAGCTTTTTCCCTGCTCTAGTACATGGCTTTCAAGAATCAATAGACCTGTTATCATTAACCGTAAAGAGTTTGTCACTTCTTTTTAGAGGTGTAGATATAACTAAGGCTGTGTCTGGCCCCATAGGAGTTACTGTTATGCTTGGTGAAACAACAAAGGAAAGTTTTAACCAAGGTTTTTTAGTAGGCATAGTGAGTGTATTAAATTTTTTATCGCTCATAAGTATTTCATTATTCTTAATGAATTTATTACCTATACCTATATTAGATGGAGGGCTTATCCTGTTTTCAATAATAGAATTAGTTAGAGGTAAGGCAGTTAAACCAGCGGTTCTTTACAAAGTTCAATTTATTGGGCTAGGTTTTATATTATTTTTATTTGTAATCGGTTTTATAGGAGATATAAATCGCCTGCTAACTGGTGCATTTTAATTTACAATGAGATTAGAAGAGGGATTATGATTGTACAAAAAAAACTATTAGGCATACTTTTGATGTTATGTATTGCAATTTCACTATATGCTAAAACTCAAGTTTCAACACAAGGGCATGATGGAGAAGTTACTGCACTTGCAGTTGCAACAGTTGCGGGAAAAAAAGTTGTTTATACAGGAAGTGATGATGGTTTTCTAATTCGCTGGGATGAAAATGGCAGAGGTTCTCATTTTCAGGTTTCAGATGACAGCATTAAAATGATTGCGGTACATCCCAATGGCAATGAAATCGCTGTTTACGAGTCCGATGGATTAACGGTGAATAGAATATCTGTATGGAACTGGCAAACACTAACAAAAAAGTTTGCATCCAAAAGATTGGACTCGACAATAACATCTCTAGCTTATACAGCTAGAGGTTCCCAAATTATGGTAGGACAAGCCAATGTTATGGGGATAATTTTTATTGACAGTGCGAGAGGTACTGTGCTATCAAATAAAGTAAAAGAAACGGCGGGGACTGTAACCTTTTCTCAAAGTAGTTCAAGTGAAAACTCTAGTGTAATGTATTCTGCACTTGGGTACATTATTTACACAGACTTGCGAAATGGAAATAGGAAAGCATCATTTAGAGTTGAAAGTAATTTACAGAGTCCTGTAGTTTTTAATAATGATGTAATTTTTGCAGGAAAACAAGATAACGCTATTCTTATGTACGACTCAACTTCCGGTAATTTAATGGCGAGAATTTATGCAAATAATCCTATCATTACAACCTCAAGAAGTGATAAAAATTTATATTATTTTGAAACAGAAGGAAGAAACGCAACCTTAAAAATGATAGAAGTAACTAATGGTGTTATTAATACAAATCCAATAATATTAAAGACTTTTTCGTTTCAAACATGGGATGCTCCAAGTATTGCAAAAAAGTCAAATAACGAAATATACATTGGAATGACATCTGGCGACCTCTATTCAATTAATACCACAGCTACTACAGAAGTTGTGGCAGCCCAAAAAATTACAAACGATGTCTATGACAGAATATATGATGTAAATGAACTTTCTGGTGATTTTTATTTTTTATCACAAAACTCTGTATTTAAGTCAAACTATAATAGTAAGAGTATTACCCCTATTGCTGCAAACCCAGGGTATACAAATATGATTACAACACAGGATAGTATATATTTGTGGTCAAAGAACACAAGAAAAAGTGTTATTAAGGTACATTTAAATGATAACTCACAAACAACACTTTTTACACCAACAATTTCACTCCAAGTATTAAAATTACAAGATAACAAGCTTCTCGCCTTAGAAGGAAGTAGCAAGGTTTCTTTATATGATCTCAACACTAATGAGCTTACATCATTATATTCAGGAACAGGAATTCAAGATGCTTTACTATATGGTGATAATGTATTTGTTGCTAAAACGTCTGCGAGCAATCCACCTTCACCACTTGTCCAAGTTAATGTAGAAACAAAAGAAACAACACCTATCAATATAAGTGGCGAAGTTAGTTTTTCTTTAGCTGAAAATCAAACTGCAAATGGACCATTCTATGGAGCAAGTATTGTATCTGAAGATGGAAAAACATCAACAAAGGTCTTTTCATATAACCCAACTAGTAGGGGTTATTCAGTGTTATTATCACTTGGAGATGAGGATTCAGAAGCATTTACGTATTTGAAAAATGGCGTATTATATACAAATATAGGACGTACTCAAGTATACTCGGTTACATTAAGCCAAAAGAAATTAACGAAAATGGAACAGTCGGCTTCCCTTCCATTGCAACTTGTTGGTAATAGAACTACCCTTGCAGTACTAAACAAAGATGGAAGTATTTCATGGTTTAATGCACAGTCAAAGACACTACTAAAAAATTGGTATTTTGGTGTCGATGGTGAATGGCTAGAATTATAAATTGAACTGCTTCGTTCTAGAACAAAATAGTTAAAAATAAGGACTGAAATTATACTGGTGTAAATTCAGTCCTTTAATTTTGTCGTGACATGTTTTCGAATTTAGCATATGCAGGAATAAAAGCTAAATCGACATTTCCAATTGGACCGTTTCTTTGCTTTGCTACAATCAGCTTTGCTTCTATTGGTGCAGTTACATCTTCGACAGCTGATTGTCTTTCTCTGTGAATAAACATTACAACGTCCGCATCCTGTTCAATTGAGCCAGACTCCCTTAAATCTGCAAGTGTAGGTTCCTTCTGTTCTGCTACACGCGCAACTTGAGATAATACGACGACTGGTATATCGAGCTCTCTTGCAAGGCTTTTCAATGAACGTGATATTTCAGCAATCTGTTCATGTCGAGGAAGCGTTGAATTTTCACTTTGTATTAGACCAATATAATCTATAAAAATAATATCTACTTTTTCTTGAAAGCGCAACCTTCTAGCCATCGCTCTTAAATCTAATAGTTTCATGTTTGGTGTGTCTACAATGTAAATAGACGTATCATGCAACCTTCCAGCTGCATGCATAAGATGAGAAACTTGTTCTCTTTTCAAAAATCCGCTTCTAATTAAATCTGCCCGTACACGTGCATCTTGCGATAGCAAACGCTGCATTAACGTTGTATGAGCCATTTCGAGTGAAAAAAAGGCAGAACAGATTTTACTTTCAACAGAAATATGATGTAGCATTGACAGTGCAAGAGCTGTCTTACCCATTGAAGGCCTTGCACCAATAATAATATATTCAGATGGTTGAAATCCATTTGTCATTTCATCTAAACGTTTAAAACCTGAAGGTACACCTGTAAAGGCTTGTTTATTTGAAATGAGCTGCTCAATTCTTTCAATAGCTGGTCCAACTAAATCGCGTGTTGCATATACTGCATGAGTTGCATTTATATCTGTTAAATCGAAAATTTCCTTTTGAGCTTCTTCTAGTACTGCCCTACTATCTAAAGTATCATCATGTGAATTAAGCACAATTTTTGCGGAAGTTTTTATAAGTTCCCTTCTCACCGACAAGTCTAATACAAGCTTAGCATAATACTCGATGTTTGCACTTGTTCCAACAGTATCTGTGAGTGCACTTACATAGGCAAGCCCACCTGCTGCGTCTAAATTTCCAAGAGAACGTAACTTTTCTATGAGTGTAATTAAGTCTCCGCGTGTGCCTTCGTTATATAACTCAAGCATAGCAGAAAATATTTTTTGATTTTGTAGAGAATAAAAACGCTCAGGTCGCAAATACCTGAGCACATCGCCTAGCACATCCCAATCAAGGAGCAAAGCACCCAAAGTCGCCTGTTCAGCATCTAAATTATGAGGGGGAACTTTGTCCTTTAGTTGAGACATGTGATAACCTTTATTCGTTGTCTGTTGTTTCTTCAGCTACATCAGATGCGGCAGGAGTTTCTTCAACTTTTTTTTCTTTGCTCTTAGCAGAAGATGATTTAGCTGCTTTTGCATCTTCTTGAGGTTCAATTACTACAGCAACTTCAGCTGATGTTGCTTCGTATAAACGAATGCGTACAGTGTATTTACCTACTGATTTAATAGTTAAACCAGGAACTTCAATTCGTTTTCTTTCGATTTCGAATCCATCTTTGTTTAGATATTCTGCAACAGTTTGAGATGTAACAGCTCCATAAAGTTTTCCGTTAGGACCTGCTGGCATTACGATAGTTACTGAGTGTGCACTTAGTTTTTCTGCTAAGCTTGCAGACTCTGCTCGTTTTGCAACTTTTTTAGCTTCAATTTCTTCTTTTCTGCCTTCAAAGTGTGCAATTGTAACTTCATTGTATGGAAGGGCTAAATTACGAGGAAATAGGTAGTTTCTAGCATACCCATTTGCAACAATTTTTACATCACCTTCTTCTCCAAGGTGTTTTACATCTGCGTTTAAAAATACTTTCATTTTTCAAGCTCCTATAAAATAGTTATGTAGCGTTACCAGGAGTTGGATCGCTACATGTTAAAAGATATTGAGAACAAAATGTCCTCTTATATTATTAGTCTGCAACAAAAGGCAAAAGACAAATTGCTCGTGCTCTTTTTATTTCTAAAGCTAGTGCTCTTTGGTGTTTAGCACAAGTTCCAGTAATTCTTCGAGGTAAAATTTTACCGCGTTCTGTTGTAAATCTGCGTAAAGCATCTGGATCTTTATAATCAATTTTTACTTTGTTTGCACAAAATCTACAAACTTTTTTTCTAAAAAATTGCTTTGGTTTTCCTCTGCCTCTATCGTCACCATCTCTTGAGTCGGTATCTTTCATGATATCGCTCATTTTTATATTTTTATCCATAGCTGTTTGCATTGAATCAGCTTCATCTTTCATTATTTCATCTGACATACTTGTCTCCTTGATTTATTTCATTAAAATGGAATATCTTCCGGAAAATCGGAATCATTTGCACTATACGCTGGTCCTGGGTCATATGAACTTTGAACATTGCTTTGTTGTTGGTATCCACCCTGATCAGGTCGTGAATATGAATTCGAACCTTGAGAAGAAGTGTTTCCTCCTAAAAGCTGAACATTATTAGCAACAATAATAACCTTACTTCTTGATTGTCCGTCTTGTTCCCATCGATCTTGGCGTAATTCTCCATCTACAGCAATTTGCTTCCCTTTAAGTAGGTATTGCTTTAAGCTTTCAGCTGCCTTTCCAAATAAATTAATTTCAAAGAAACTAACCTCTTCAACCCATTGTTCACCACTCTTTTTACGGCGATTAACAGCGATAGAAAAATTAGAAATGGCAAAGCCATTTTGTGTATATTTCAATTCCGCATCTTTAGTTAGACGTCCAATCAACATCACATGATTTAGGTCGGCCATAGTATTCCTTTACTCGTCTACACGAACGAACATAAATTTTAATAGATTGTCGTTTAATTTGAATTGTCTGTCAATATCTACGATTTTTGACGGATTAACGTTGATGTTAAGCAATACAAATCTACCTCTGTTTCTTTTCTTTACGTCATAGCAAAGGTCTCGATCTCCAAAGGCATTTTCGCTTTCGATTTGTGCACCGAAATCTGCGAGTACTGTTTTAACGCCATCCATTCCGCTTTTTGACAAGTCTTCTTCTAATGGGAAGATTGTCATAAGTTCATACTTTCTCAATGTATACTCCTTGTGGTCTTTTGGAAGAGAGCTAAGTTATGAGACAAACTGCACTTCTCTCCAAGGTTTGGTGTACATTATAACAAAAAGTGAAATTATATTCAAGTAGTTCGGTTGATGTTTTATTATATAAAAAAGCCGGCGTTCATGCCGGCAGTTATAAACCTTTATACACATTTTGCAAAGGTATTATCAAAATTTTCCTGCAAATGCAGGCGAATTATACTTTTTTACCGCCCAATCTGGGCTACATATTTCTGGTGGATTATCCATTACAGCCCCCTTTAAATATATAAACTGTAAAATTAAGTTACAAATAAATAGTAAACTTCATAAACGCTTTGACTTTACAATCCTGTAACACTTCTAACTAAGAAGAAAGACTGTTCTTAATCGCTTACATATAACTCTTAGCCATGTATCTAATACAAGAAAAATATAAAGCCACGTTTAAGAAATATAAATTACTAAATCCTTAGTAATTAACCTACTATAAGTATAACACAGAATCTTAAAAAAGCAAGCTTTTTTTTTCATCAAAATGTAAATTTTATGTAATTTCTATTTTAATTTATTTGTAAA
>CAYJOZ010000056.1:0-1359 GCA_964371925.1 uncultured Treponemataceae bacterium
TTGTACCATTTGAATGAATCCATCCATCTGTGATAGAAAGTTCAATAGGATTTTTACCTACAAATGCTTCTGGCGGATTTAATACCATGTCAATGTGCGATTGTATTACAATTGTTTCTTTTTTTGCCAAAGCTTCACTTGTAGCATTTTTCTTTATTACAAGATTGTGCAAACTATCTTGATATGCTTCAAAGCCCTTATCTTTTGCATATGTATATAAATAATCGCTTAGTTCTTTTTCGTTGTATGATCCATGTGGAATTGAGCACAGTTTTTCAAACCATGCAAACACTTCTTTAGATTCTAATTCTTTTGTATATTCACTAATTGTACTCATGTTTTCCTTCCTGATTGTATAATAGTTTTATTATATAGAAAGAAGTGTGAATTGTCAATTTTGATTCTAGGAGTAATAATTATTCTATGAGGATTTACAATTTTGCTAAAAATTTCTAATGATTTTTTTATGGAGAATTACCCTATAATTAAGTTTTTGATGCTGTGGTATTTGTGAAAATTTTCAAATTTTTCAACTTTCTCTTGAATTGTATTTAACCCTTCTGTATCTTTTTTATCGTAGTAGTACTTAGCAAGCAAGGATAAAACAGTTATTGTATATACAGAGCTTTTTGTTTTGCTTAGAGATGCCTTTAAAATTTCAACATCTGTTTCTAGTAATTTTTTTAATCTAATTTCAAAAAAAGCAATAGTTCTTCTTGCTTTTTCTTTGAAATCTTTTGGACATTTTGGATTGGATATTATTATTTCTAGATTTTTAATTTCATTTTTTGCTTTTTTTGTGTCATCTTCATTCAATAGTGCAGAAATTATATTACATAGTATAAGGCCTCGTAGGGCATATGCGTTTTCCGGTAGCCTTTCTGCAGTTAGTAATTTAATTGCTTCAGAGTTATTACCTAAGGTCATGTGTGCATTAGCAATGTGTACTTTTAGTGTTATTCTATCTGTAATATTTAATCTTCGTTCTAACAATGGCTCAGCTTCTATAAGAAATTTTTTAGGATTAGCATTTTCATATAATTCAAGAAGGATACTTTGATATTTTTTTAATGCATATATGCGGGCAGAGTATATAAAAATACTCAGTATGATTGTTCCTGTAAGTATACTTAATGGTATCTTATAGTCATCAAAAATAATAAACGCACACAATGCCCCTAGTAGACCAAAGATTGAGCTGAAAACATATGCTAATAGGAAACTTATTTTAAAAACTTTTATCACTTCTTTTTCCTTAAAAATAATAACACACTTGAATTGCTTCAAGTGTGTTATTGATATGGTCAGAGCCACATATTAATTCAATTTAACCAACAAGACCAACTAAATGTAGTACTA
>CAYJOZ010000056.1:1369-9856 GCA_964371925.1 uncultured Treponemataceae bacterium
ACTAGTGTAATAAAAGCTACTACACCACCAATTAAGTTTGTTGTGGTAAAGAATTTTAGACCTTGTTTTGCATTAAAGTTATACATTGAACAGAAAATCCAGAATCCACTATTATTTACATGCCAAAAACACATAGAACCAGATCCAATTGCAAGGGCTGCAATTTCTGGTGATATACCTAGTATTTGTAGCATTGGCGCAATAAGAGCCGCAGCTGTCATTGATGCAGTTGTCATTGATCCACAAACAGCCATCAAGATTGCAGCAAGTACAAACGGAACTAATATTACAGGAAAGTTGGATGCTGCAACTATTTGTCCGATTTCGTTAATTGCAGGATTTGCTCTGAGAATTCCCCCCATTGCTCCACCCATTGCAGTAATTAAAAGTGGTCCAATTGAAATATGAAGTGCTCTTGCAACCCAGTTATTAAATACAATTTCTGTAAATTGAGCTTTAGGCGCTAAAGTATTAAGGTTTTCATTTGCTTTTTTAATTACTTTGTCACGACGTTTAAAAACAAGTAGGGCAGTACCGAGGATACCGGTAAATAAAGCAACAACACTATCGCCAATAACTTGACTTACGGTGTATACAACTGTGCCTTCTTGTAAAGTAAGCTTACAAATAGATCCAAAGGCAATCATTACTGCAGGGATTAATAATGGTAAGAAAGCTGATGCAGGTTTTGGTGCATTTTCTTCTTCAATAAGAAGTTGCTCGATAGGTGCATTTTCAGCAACAGGTTCAATTCCAACTGTGTAATCAGAAAGGGGTTCAATGAACTCTGCTTTGCTTAAAATTGGTCGTAATACAATATAACATACTAAGAAAGATACTATACTACATACAAGTCCCCAAATAATAACACTTCCGATTTCAGCTCCAACTAAAATTGATACCGCTAAGATACCTGGTGTAGGAGGTACTAGACCATGTGTAAGTGTAAGGCCCAAATTAAGCATTGGTGCCATAAGTGCCATATTAATTTTCTTTCGCTTTGCGAGAATAGCGCAAATTGGTGCATTTAAAACAATTGCAATATCTCCAAAAACAGGGATACTCATTATAAAACCTGTTAAAGCTGGTGCTAATTCAAGATTTTTCCCTTTGAACTTTCTAATAAAAAAGTTACAAATACTTGTAGCTGCACCTGTATCATTAATACCACTAGAAATAATTGCACCAAAAATAATTAAAACGCCTATGCCGGTAAGAGTTCCCCCGAAATTCGCCTTAATTTGTGACATGGTGCCAACAACGCCTAGCCCAGATGCAATACCTATAAATGATGCTACAATGAATAGCGTCATTACAGGATGCATTTTAAATTTCAGTGTCATTATGCTTAAAAAAGCAATTGCCACTGCCAATAAAATAACAAAACCCATTGGTGACATAAAGTCCTCCTCAATAATATTCTTTCTATTTATATTTTTATATAAATAGACTTATTCTAAGTACAGTTTAACTTCGTTATATGTACTTTTATAAGCTTGTTCAATAACCCATTCAGGGTCTTTTTCCCAATATTCAGGTCTAAATGTTTCGACCGAAACCATTCCTTTGTAGCCCATTTCATGTAGATTTTTTAAGAAGTTTTGAGTATCAACAACACCTTCTCCGCAAAAAAGTCTTTTATCTTGGCCTCGAAACTGTGGCTCTACATCTTCCCCATTCATTAAATGTGCTGCGAATATTTTTTCTACTTCTAATGTCTTTAACTCGGAAAAGTCATTAAGACCTTCATATAGATGGAGGTTATAAGAGTCTACAACATACCCTACATTTGGAAGATTTACTGCATCAATAATTTTTTTAGCTAGTTTAATTGTTCTCACACTGCTGCGATCAAATCCAACTATTTCAAAGCAGAGTTTAATATTATAATTACTCGCAATGCTAGATAGATTTGTGAGAATTCTTACACAGTTATGAAAAGTATTTTCATCATTTCCAATGTATGGGCCTCCATTTGGATCTCGCTGCAGTGGGGGAACGATAATAAAATATCCTGCCCCGATTTTTTGTGCAATATTTAGCCCATACTCAAATTCTTCTAATAACTCTTTTCTTTTACTTAAGTCATCATTTTCTGAAAACAATGAATCATATGTGTAAAGTGCATTAAACGCATGAGGTTTTATAGTACTCGAAGCAAAAAAATTAACAAGTTCATCAATGGAATGAGTTTTCATATATTCTTTTAATTGATCCAAACGTATTTCAATAAAATCAAATTTGTTCTTTTCAGCTAGAATAAGATCTTTTTCAAGCGTTGAACAATGCAAAGAACATGCTTCATTATAAGATATTTTCATGTTTGGCCCTTATTGCAATGGGAATTTAATCACAGAATTACTTTCTGTACTTCTATAAATAGCTGTAAAAAGTTCTACTGTTTTTCTTCCATCCTCTGCAGTAACTAGAGGCTTTGTGCCATTGCTAATTGCGTTTACAAAATCATTTATTTGTTCCTTGTGGTAATAATACATAGAATCAACGCTTAAAAAGAATTCCTTATCTTCTTTTTGCCATGTTTCAAGCAATTCACTTTCACCACTTATTGTCCATAAATCATTGTATGGAGGTTCTGTTATGGAAGACATTCCCGCTATAAACATAGCGCCGCCATCTGTTTGAACTCCAATACTAGCTCCATTTTCACCAAAAACATGTACTTTGCCGTATTGGGCTGGGTTTTGGCTATTACTTACTAATATATTTGCAATAGCACCGCTTTTAAATTTAATGATTGCTACTGCTGTATCTTCAACTTCAATATATGGATGGTTTAAGTTTTTCCATACGCCATATACTTCATCTATATCACCAAAGTACCAGAGAAGTAAGTCAAATTGGTGTGGGGCTTGGTTAACCATAACACCACCGCCTTCACCTTTCCAGGTTCCTCTCCATGGATCGCTATTGTAGTATGCTTCATCTCTCCATCCAAGCATTGTAACATTACCAAGTATAGGGCGTCCAATTTTTCCATCATCTATTGCCTTTTTTATTCTCATGCAGGGACGATAAAATCTTCTTTGTACCACTGTTCCTATTGTCACATTATTATCTTTTCCGGCTTTGATTATGTTATCACAATCTTCAAGTGAAGATGATAGAGGTTTTTCAACCAAAACATTGCAACCGCAATTTGCAGCAATTATTGTAGGGTTTGCATGGATTGGGTGTGGTGTACAAATGCTGACAACTTCCATCTTTTCTGTTTTTATCATTTTTTCAATGTCATCATATGCATTTACACCATAGCGCTTTGCAAATTCTTTTGCTCTTTCTATATCATTGTCACAGACTGCAACAAAGTCACTGTTATCGAGTTTTGCATAAGCACTTGCATGAAAATCGCCAACTTTTCCGCAACCAATAATACCACATCTTATTTTTTTCATATTTTTACTCCATATATCCGCCGTGCATAGGGCTTACGGCATTTTTAGTGAAAAGTTTTAATACGCCACTGCTAAATTTATTTACTGGTGGTGTCCATTTTTTCTTTCGATCCATTAAAATTTCATCAATTTCTTCTAGTGTTTTCTTTTCTCCATTTACGCCTACAATATTAAGGCTTCTTTTTGAAAAGCTTATTTCTATTAAATCATTTTCTTCTACTAATGCAATGGGTCCACCCGATGCAGCCTCTGGGCTGATATGTCCTATTGCTGGACCTTTACTAGCTCCCGAAAATCGTCCGTCCGTAAGTAATGCAATGGTTGAAGCTAAAATTTTATCTGATGAAATTGCCTCAGTAGTGTAAAACATTTCTGGCATTCCACTTCCTTTGGGACCTTCGTATCGGATAAAAACAGCATCTCCTGGTTTAATTTTATGTGTTAAAATAGCATCAATTGCTTCTTCTTCACTATCAAATGGCCGAGCTGTTAAAAGTGCTTCATGCATTTCTTTTGGTACTGCAACATGTTTAGTTACTGCTCCATCAGGTGCTAGATTACCTTTTAGTATGGCCACTGAACCGTTCACTCCAATTGCATTATTAAAAGGCCGAATCACTTCATCATGCGTGATACCCCAAGGTTTTAAGTATTCATTACATTTATCATAGAAACCATTGTTTCGCAAGTCATGTAGGTTTTCACCAAGTGTTTTACCTGTCACCGTTAAAACGTCAAGATGCAGTATGTCCTTTATTTCTTCCATTATTCTTGGAACTCCACCTGCATAGTAAAAGAATTGGGCAGGCCATTTTCCTGATGGTCGTATATTTAATAAATAGTGTGCATTCTTGTGTAATCTATCAAAGGTTTCAGAATCAATGTGTAATCCAAACTCGTGAGCAATTGCAGGTATATGAATTAAACTATTTGTACTTCCTGAAATTGCGGCATGAACCATTATTGCATTTTCAAAACTCTTTAAAGTAACTATATCTCGACTTTTTAGTCCACTTTTTGCTAATTTTACCGCTGTTTCACCAGCAAGTCGTGCCACCTCTAATAAATCTTCACATGTAGAGGGCATTAATGCACTTCCCGGTAGCATGAGACCTAAGCTTTCTGCCATGATTTGCATTGTGCTAGCAGTGCCCATAAAACTACAAGCCCCACATGAAGGGCAGGCATTATGTTTGTAATACGTAAACTTTTCTTCGGTTATTTCGCCGCGCTTTTGCATTGCGCTATACATCCCAATTTGCTCTAGTGTTAACAAATCGGGGCCTGCTTCCATTACACCGCCTGTAACTACTATTGATGGAATGTTGAGTCTTCCTATTGCCATTAGGTGAGCTGGTACTCCTTTGTCACAGCTTGAAATAAAAACTCCTGCATCGAATGTTGTAGCATTTGCATGTATTTCAATTAAATTGCATATAGTATCTCTACTTACTAAGGAGTAGTTAATTCCATCATGCCCTTGAGCCATACCGTCACAAATATCTGTTGCAAAATATCTAGCAGCTTTGGCGTTATTCTTATTGATTTCAGATACAGCTTTTTCGACTAGTGTTAATAGGTGTGCACTTCCTGGGTGACTATCTCCAAATGTACTTTCAACAATAATTTGGGGTTTCTCTAAATCGTTCACAGACCATCCCATTCCAATCCTTAATGGATCCATCTCAGGTGCTATTGCACGAACTTTTTGACTGTTATATTCCAACGTAATTCTCCAGTATTAATATGTATATATATTATAAATAGGTATGATGAATATTATAATTTTATCGGTAAAAATGCATTTTGTCAATAATAAATAGTGTAAAATAGATAAATTAATCATATGAATTCTTTAAATTGATATGATGTATAAGCCAGAATATGAATACTTGAAGTATTGTTCTTTATCTAGTATAATAAAGAGTCTACTTTATAAATCTAAGGAACAATAAAATGCAGGTAATTTCAAAGTCATTACCCATGATCACTGCTGATGCAATTATATCATTCATTATAGAAAGTGATTTATCCTCTGGTGATAAGTTACCTGTCGAGTCAGAATTTTCAAGACTGCTAGGCGTTGGTCGAGGGACTTTTAGAGAAGCTATAAAGATACTTATTTCACGAAATATAGTTGATGTAAAGCGTGGTTCAGGAACATTTGTTGCACTAAAGCCAGGTATAGCTGAGGACCCGCTTGGTCTTACATTTATTAACGATAAAATTCAACTTGCAAAAGATCTTATTGATGTTAGAATGATGATAGAGCCAAATATAGCAGCAAAAGCAGCTCAGAATGCAACAGAAAAAGAGCGAGAAGAGTTAAAAACTTTATGTGATGAAGTGGAACGTTTAATAGTTTCTGGCCAAGATCATACAAAAGTAGACATAGATTTTCACTTGAAATTAGCGGAATGTAGTAAAAATTTGGTTCTTCCTAATTTAGTACCTGTTATTAACTCTGCTATTATGATGTGTATCACCACAACCGAAAAATCGTTGCTCGAAGAAACCATAGAGACTCATAGGCAAGTTGTAGATGCCGTATTAAAAAAAGATCCTGTTCTAGCTTTTGATGCTATGTATTTGCATTTAGTGTACAACAGAAATGCTATCGCGAAAAAAGACAAATAGAGGATTTTCTAAGCTTATAGTAAGTTTTTAGTTATCATAAAAACTTATAAAAAAAAACTTGACAAATCAATTTTTACCCCTTATACTTTTAAAAACGAAACAAAACTAAATAAAACGAAGTAAAACTAAATCAAAAAAAAGTAAAGAGGCAAATATGAAGATTGTTAACTTTTCTGTTCTAGGGAGCCAAGAGAAAAAAATTTTAGAAGAATGTTCTGATGTTACACATTATGGAGCTGCAATTGGTATTGAAAAAGATCCTACTGAAGCGGAAATGATTGATGTTTTGTCAAAAGAACAGCCAGAGGTATTAATTGTAAACTCTGCTCCGACTACTGCAAAGGTTATTGATGCAATGAATAACTTAAAGCTTATTGTATGTGCTCGCGGAACTCCTATTAATGTTGATGTTTCGTACGCTGCATCAAAAGGCATTCCTGTAACACATACTCCTGGAAGGAATGCAAATGCAGTTTCTGAATACACCATTGCAATGATAATTATTGCACTAAGAAAAGTACCATCTTCAATATTAGCAATAAAAAATAAAGAATGTACGGTAAGCTTACCGGTTGACGAATTAAAAAATCGTTCCAAAGATGTCGTCTGGCTTCATCCTGATGTGCCATATGAGCCATATTACGAGTTTATGGGTAATGAAATACAGGGGAAGACACTTGGCTTAGTAGGGTTTGGCTTTATTGGTCAATGTGTTGCAAAAAAAGCAATTGCTTTGGGGATGAAAGTTATTTCATATGATCCCTACTTGGATAAAGATTTTATGGAAAAGCATGGGGTTTCAAGTGTGTCGATGGATGATTTATTAAAGCAATCAGATGTTGTAAGTTTGCATGCGAAGGCTACTGAAAAGCCTATAATTACGCAGGAATCATTTGAAATGATGAAAAAAACGGCTCTTATAATTAATACTGCTCGTAGTAGCTTAATTGATGTGGATGCCTTACTTGTAGCTTTAGAAAAAGGTGAAATTGGCTTTGCAGTATTAGACGTATATGAATATGAACCATTGTCTAGTTTTGATGCATTAATTACTAAAAACATTAAAAATCTTATATTGACTCCCCATATTGCAGGGGCAGCCTACGAGGTATCTGACCATCAAAGTACAATGGTTTTAGAAGCGGTCTTAGCGTATATTAAAGGCAACCCCCTGCCGTATCAAGCAAAATAGTGGGTAATGAAATGGAAAAGTTCTTACTTGGGATTGATATTGGCACTACAGATATTAAGGCTGTAATATTTACTTTAGATGGACGCGAGATACTGTGCTCAAGAAAATCAAATCATATTATATCAAAAGCGGAAGGGTATTTTGAACAAGATATGAGTGAGCTGTGGAAAAATCTTGTTGAAGTTTTATGTGAACTTAAAAAAAATAGCTCCATTAGTTTTGATGATATTATATCTGTTGGATTATCTGCTCAAGGTGAGGGCTGTTGGTTAATAGATGAAGAAGGCGAACCTATAAGAAATGCTATACTTTGGAGTGATACCAGAAGTATGGATATGATAAATTGTCTAGACGAGCCATTTCTTGCTCGTTATAAAGAAATTACCGGATCAGTACAACCTACACCGGGCGGAATGAACTTTATATTGAAGTGGCTAAAAGTAAATGAACCGAAGCTTTTAGAAAAAGCGAGTTGTTGTTTTTTTTGTAAAGATTTCATAGGATATAAATTAACCAATGTAAAAGCTACTGATTATACTGATCTTTCTACATCATTGTTAGATTTATCTACAAATAAGTTGTCGAGTGAAATGTTTCAGATGCTAGATATTGAATCATATCAAAGCCTCATTCCACAAATTTTAGATTCGAATAGCATTAGAGGATATATTACAAACGAAGTTGCAGCATTGACAGGTCTTAAAGAGGGTACAATTGTATCCATGGGCTATATTGATGTGGTTTCAACTGGTATGGGAATTGGTGCTGTAAATGAAAATGAAGTTTGTTCAATTTTAGGTACCTCATGTGTTAATGAATTTGTTTCGAGCACTTTCAATACTTTTGAAGGAAATGCTGCATATTTGCGCCATGGTGATAAGAGCAAGTTTTATTGCTTAATCGGCACGATGAGCGGTATGCCTAATATGGACTGGATACTTGAAAATATTTTTTATGAACTATTTAATAAATATGGAAAGACGCGCGCTTTTTATGAAAAAATTGAAGAAGGATTGCAAAATACAGAGGTTGGTGCGAATGGCCTTGTATATCACCCGTATATCAGAGGTGAACGCTCACCCTTTCTTAATGTTAATGCAAAGGCGAGTTTTTTTGGTATAAATGAAAAAACAGACAAATGGAATATGTTGCGCTCTGTGTATGAAGGGCTAGCTTTTTCAATAAAAGACTGTTTTCAAAGTTATAAGCCTGATCATGTGTTTTTAACAGGTGGTGGAACAAATA
>CAYJOZ010000057.1:0-9706 GCA_964371925.1 uncultured Treponemataceae bacterium
CCTTTTTTGTAGGAAGTGTAATTCCTCTTTTTTCAAGGAAAGCAATTTCATCATCACGGCTTTCCATATCCCATTTGGGGTCGCGCCATGCAGCAATTACTCTGATGTCAGGAGCAAATGCTTTAATTGCTAATTCAAAGCGAATTTGATCATTACCCTTTCCAGTAGCTCCATGACAAATAGCAACAGCACCTTCTTGACGTGCATATTCAACTAAAATTTTTCCAATTAATGGGCGAGCTGTTGAAGTTCCCATTAAGTATCTATCTTCATAAATAGCATTTGCCTTTACAGCAGGATAAATATATTCTTCAATGTATTCTTCACGTGCGTCTACAACATAGCATTCAATAGCTCCTGTGTCTAAAGCACGCTTTTTTATAACATCCCAGTCATCTGTTTGACCAAGATTGATACATACTGCGATTACATCATAATCGTAGTTTTCTTGTAACCAAGGAATAATTACTGTAGTGTCGAGTCCACCTGAATAGGCAAGAATAATTTTTTCTTTACTCATTTTGCATCCTTTTTATCTTTTAATTGCATAAATATACATAATTTATATCATTTTTCGTACATTTATGCAAGTAGTTTTAGAAAATTAATAAGTAAAATCGACAGCATGCCTTTCGCTAAAAGTTGCTCGAATATGTTTTACCACTTCTTGATGTTCAGGATGCTCATCATACGCTTTTAAACCTTCAAAATCATCAAAGGTTGCTATTAAAACTAAATCATGACATTTATTAGACTCTAATTCATTTAAAGCAATTTCCATAGAGCGAAGTGTTGGAACTCTACCCATAAGAGCTAATCCCTTTTCCTTTGCAATTTGTGCATTTTCAAGTGCTGTTTTGCCCTCAGCATCTTTAAAACTAAACATTACAACATGTTTTACCATTTAAATTCCTCCAGTTGAATTAATATTCAAAATCTACAGCATGCCTATTACTTGAGCAAGAACGAATAAACTCCCCTGCCTTTTTATGTTCAGGATGCACATCGTATTCTTCTAAGCCCTTAAAATCATCAAAAGTAGCAAGTATCACATAGTCTTGCGAAGTATCTGATTTCAATCCATTAATTCCAACTTCCATTGAACGTAGACTCGGGATCTTCCCCATTAAGGATTCTAGTTTTTCCTTTATAAGTGTAACATTTTCAAGAGCTGTTTTCTCTTCTGTTTCATGTACATCAAATAACACAACATGTTTTACCATACTTACCTCGCTATTATTACTGGTTAAAAAAAACCGATTTATACATTAGTATAAATCGGTTATAAAAAATTTTCAATCCTTTCTAGGGATTATTTTAAATTATATTTACCAGTTGTAATCGTGCTTCCATCTGAATAAACATCAAACCATATTTGATCATTTCCTGTTGTATCTAGTGCACTATAAAACTCTGCAAGATTTTCGACCTTAACATCATTTACTGCAGTGATAATATCGCCTGTTTGTAAACGAAGGGCTGCAGCAGGAGTTTTTGCCAAGATATCTGCAACTACAACACCTTTTACAGATTTTTCAACATCAATTTCATCTCTAATCTCATCTGTTAATGGAACTGCAATAAATCCAGGCCAAAGCTTTGAGTTATCAGTTGTTACATCTTCATCACGTTCTTCGATTTTTACACTTATGCTCATTTCTTTTCCACCGCGGATTAAATCAAAGGCAGCTGTTTTACCTGCTTCCAAATCACCCACTTCACGTACTAGCTGGTTAACATCATATACGAGTTCACCGTTTAATGCTGTAATATAATCTCCGGCTTGAAGACCTGCTTTGCGAGCTGGTGAGTTTAAAAATACTTGTGCAACAAAGGCACCATCTATGCCTTCGACTTTTAACTCAGATTTAAATTCTTTTTCAACTTCAACTAAAGAAACGCCCATCCAACCATAAACAACTCTTCCACTTGAGATAAAAGAGTCTATTGCAGATTTTACATTATTAATTGGTATTGCAAAACCTAAACCTTGTGAACCACCAGAAGAAGAGGCAATCCAAGTATTGATTCCAATTACTTCACCATATATATTAACTAAAGGACCACCAGAGTTACCTTGATTTATTGCAGCATCAGTTTGTAAAAAGTCGCTGATGTTTCCTATACCGCTACCAGAGCGACCTGTTGCACTGATAATTCCTTGTGTTACCGATTCAAAATATCCCAATGGAGAGCCCATGGCTATTGCAATATCGCCTGTTTGAACCATATCAGAGTTTCCAAGCTTTGCAACGGTTAAGTCATCATTTGATTCAAAAGAAACAAGCGCTATGTCCTTTCTTGCATCAGTTCCAACAAGAACTGCATCAAAATCTCTATTATCATGTAAAGTGACAGATATTTCTGTAGCTGTCCCTACTACATGGTCATTAGTTAAAACATAGTATGTGTCGCCATCTCTTCGAACAATAACACCAGAACCTAAACCTTCCTGTGAATATTCTCTTGGCTCAGCATCTTCTTCACCTTGAGGATTCCCAAAAAAGAAGAATGGCAGTCCGCCAAATTGATTTCCTTCTGCTGTTCGTGTTTCAACGGTATCAATTTTTACCACAGATGGCAATACTTCACTTGAAACTGAGCGAAATGCTGTTTGTAATAGCTCTGCTACAGAAAGAGCATCTTGTGGGATTTGTACAGCAGGGCTTTCATCAGCAAATACTGTTTTTGCGCTACCTATTCCATTGCATGACATTGAAACAAGCAAAAAGGTTGCGATAAATGTTGCTGTTATAGCCAAAATGTACTTTGATTGTTTTTTCATAATTTAGCCCCCTAAAAAATATATATACATAATGTAATACAAAAATATTAAAATAACCTTAAATTTTATAAAATTGTTAAAATTTCTGATCTATCCTTAAAAACTGCAATTGTATTTTCATAATGGCTTGAAAGCATTCCATCTGCCGTAACAACTGTCCATCCGTCATCTAATAAATATACGTCACCAGTTCCAATATTAATCATCGGTTCAATTGCTAACACCATGCCCGCCTGTATTCTAGGATTTGAGCCTTTAGAAGGATAATTTGGAATTGATGGCTCTTCATGAACGTCGAGACCTACTCCGTGCCCGCAGTAGTCGCGAACCACACCATATCCTGCACTATCTGCAACATCAAAAACAGCTTCACTTATATCTCGAATCCTGTTTCCCACCTTGCACGCTTCAAAACCGGCAAAAAAACATTTTTCAGTTATTTCCATTAGTTTGTAGGCTTCATCTGAAACTGTGCCAATAGCAATGGTGCGCGAAGCATCACTATAAAATCCATTTAGATCTATTCCAACGTCTACAGATACAATGTCACCATTTTTTAGGATTCGCTTTTTTGATGGAACTCCATGTATAATTTCATCATTAATTGATACATTTGAAGCGCCCGGAAAATCCTGGCTATACCAAGCTGGCACTCCGCCATTTTTTTCAATAAAAACTTTACATAAATTATCAATGTCCATCGTTGACATACCAGCAACAATTTGAGGTAGCACATTGTCAAAAAGCTTTGCTAATAACTTACATGAAGTTCTAATTCCCTCTATTTGATTTTCGTTCTTTAATCTTATCATATACTATACCTTATACTATTTGCAATTTTTTTGGGATTTTGACACTGGTATCGAGTCGTTGTGCTTCTTCTATACAAATATTTGCTGTTTGCACATCACTCATTCTTGTATAAACAACAGCCATTTTTAACAAAAACGCTGCTTTTTCTTTGTTATTAAATCCTAAATCAAGAGCGCTTTCCCAAGCATCTAGGGCTAGTTCATCATGAACCGTCCCTTCTATTCTAAAACGTAAAATATCTCGTGTGAACGACATCACTTCGGGAAAAAATAGCTTAAAATATGCATAGCTTTGTTCCATAAGTATAATTTGTTTTAATAGTAAATATGCATCGTAGTATTCATTCCTAAAAGTCAATTCTTCGGCCAAAATAAAACCATAATCCATAAAATCTTCGCGTGTAAACCACTTAGATAAACGAAAATCAGCTTTCTCAGTGTTAATCTTTTTAAAAGCAGCGACTGCATCATCTTCCCTATTATGCATCAAGTCCCAAAAAATCAACTTGCAAAAACTTTCTTCATCATTTCTTTGACTAAGCCATTCCCTGTATGAAAAAGAGTTTTCACTCTTTCTACCCTTATCATAACGCGCAGAATTGTTTAATGGAATATCGAATGTTGCTTTTTGGTGAAGCTCAATAAGAGCCTCATATGCAATGATGAGTAAGTGGAACTGTGTTGCATCTGCCCCTGAAACATCGGGATGCAACTTTTTTGCTTTTGTTCTATATGCTCTCTTTATTTCAGCTATGCTAGCAGTTGGTCTGACACCAAGTATTTTATAATAATCATTCACCCTAACTTTTTCCCAACATGGGTTGCATAGCCAGGTGTATCAATTATATCAAAATAGTCAATCACCATACCTTCTTTTTCCATAGCGTTCATCGTAATACGACTCATTTTATTTGATGAAAAACCACTTTTTACAACCAAAGCACAACCCTTTTTCCCTGCTAGACTCCCATGAGTTGATAAAATTTCACCCATTTTTTCAGGAAGTTTTGCACCTATTATCCCTGCAGGGACAGTAATTACCGTAACATAGTCGAACATTGCCATATGCAGATTTATTGCATCTTTTTCATTACAAATTGTCACTGTATGACCATTTGCTGTAGCAGATTTTTCTAAATTTCGTATTATATCACTGTGTTTTTTATTCCTATCTGATAAGAAGTGAAGAATTAATATACGCATGAAAGTACTCCAAATTATGCTAATTTATATAATTGTTCTATTTGCTTTTCGCCTACAAGCAGTACTGAGCAAGGACTATTTTGCATAATGAGCCTATAGGTTTCTCTAACGGTGTCATGACCGCCTTCTGTTTTTTCTGCTCCACCTATAACAATGAGATTCGCTCCCATTTCATCTGCAGCACTAACGGTTTCAGACCACACTGCACCTGAACGAAGTTCAGTTTCTATTTTTATATCTTTTGCACTTGCTAACTCTGTGACATATTCTAAATAACGCATACCATCAGCTCTCAAGCTATCTTCATACTCAGAACTTTCCTCTGCAACGAAAATCTTACTCAAAGTTAATTGCTTTAGCGTCGCCGTATCTACTACATAAATGACTTTCATGTTGCAACGATATAGCTTCGACATGAGAATTCCGTACTGAGCTGCATGAATTGATTCTTCTGATCCATTAACCAAAATTAAAATCTTTTGAAATAGCGGTTTTATCATATTAGGGACTCTCCTTTATTTGCCTTAAGAGATTTTAACACAAAGACGTTTTCTCTTTCACGCTCTTCAAGAACACTTTCAATATATTTTTTTGTTTCCTTAGTTTGCGGAATGACCATCTTGTCTAAAGCATTCACTCGTCGTTGTGTTTTTTTAACTTCTGTGGCAAGCCTCCATACTATTGTACGTATAGATGCCATTTCCGTCAAGAGCTTTAAAAGCTCAAAAAAATCAACCATTACTTTATCAGTGTCAGCAAATGAGTCAACAAACGAATAAAACAATTGTCTCTTCGGTATGTCAACAGAAATACTCGAAAAATCCATACCAGCCTTAGTAAGAGGTTTTTCCAGTATTCTAAAATCATAGCTAACAGCATGAGATATACGTTCTACACGGTCGCCACCTACAGCCATTAACATGTGCTTTAAATCAGGATATGCATTTTTAATACACTTGTCTATTTCTCTTTCCAAAAGTTTAACTTGCTCAACCATCCTCATTAATTCCATAACAAGAATTTCGCGTTTTTGTTCAAGAAGCTCATACCCATCTTGTGAAATAGATAACTGCTCTTTTATTTTGAGAAGATTAGACTTTGTTGGAGCAACATTCAAGCGTGCCATTTAGACTCCCTCTTTTGGTAAGTACTTTTCAATAAGCTCTGGATTAATTCTATATAAATCAGATTTTGGAAGTTCTGAAAGAATGCTCCATCCAATAGATAACGTTTCTTCAATGGTACGATTTTCATACTCACCTTGAGTTAAAAATTCTTTTTCCATTCTATCGCCAAATTTCAAATACTTTTTATCTGCATCGCCTAGCTCTTCAGAGCCAATAATGGCTGCAAGATTTCGTATATTTTTTACTTTAGAATATGCTGCAAATAATTGACTAGCAACGTCTTTATGATCGTCACGCGTCATTCCTTCCCCAATACCATCCTTCATCAAACGAGATAAACTTGGAAGTCCTGAAACAGGTGGATACATTCCTTTTTGAGAAAGTTCTCTATCAAGAACAATTTGCCCTTCTGTAATATAGCCAGTTAAGTCAGGAATTGGATGAGAAATGTCATCATTAGGCATAGTTAAAATTGGTATCTGGGTAATAGAACCACTTGAGCCTTTAATTTTACCTGCTCGTTCATATAACTCTGCAAGGTTCGAATAAAGGTATCCAGGATAGCCCTTTCTTCCAGGAATTTCACCTCGAGTAGTCGATATTTCTCGTAAAGCTTCGCAATAGTTTGTCATATCGGTCATAACTACAAGTACATGCATGCCTTTTTCATATGCTAGATATTCTGCAGCAGTTAATGCGCATCTTGGTGTAATAATCCGCTCAATAGATGGTGAATCAGCCAATGAGAGGAACATAGCAACCTTTGATAATACTCCAGACTCTTCAAAACTTTTTATAAAAAACTGAGATACATCATATTTAATACCCATTCCAGCAAAAACCATAACAAAGTCTTCATCAGCACTTCTAATTTTTGCTTGGCGAATAATTTGTGCTGCTAAGCGGTTGTGAGGCAAACCATCTCCAGAAAAAATTGGTAATTTTTGTCCACGAATTAGAGTGTTCATACCATCAATAGATGATATACCGGTTTGAATAAAATCCTTTGGATAAATACGTGCATAAGGATTTATAGGGCATCCATTAACATCCATCTTAGTAGATGAAATAATTTCAGGATATCCATCCATTGGCTTACCAAGACCTGTAAAAACACGTCCTAAAAGACCTTCTCCTACACGAAGCTCCATAGGTGTATCTAGAAATTCTACCGTTGTATCAGCAAGGTCTAGTCCCGAAGTAGATCCAAAAATTTGAACTACGGCGTATTCATCATTAAGATCAATAACATTTCCTGTCCTTACTACTCCATTTCTATCTCTTACCGCTACGTGTTCTCCAAAGAAAACATTTTCACTTCGGCGAACAACAACAATAGGGCCATCGACGAGGTTTATACCTCTATACTCCATTCCTCTCATTTTGTTTCCACCTTTTTATAAATACGTTCAATAGATGCTAGATCATCTTCCATACGTTTTTCTATTGCTTTTATTTCATCAAGTTTATCATTTGGAATTGTAGTTTTTATACGTACAATTTCTTCTCGAACACTTAAAGAAGTAAGCTTTACCAAAGGAGCTCCATTTTTTATAAGAGCCTTCGCCTTTTTGTAAAAATTCATCATCAACTGCAAGATAAGTATTTGCTTTTCAGGAATTGAATACACATCAATTGCATCAAATGCACTTTGCTGCAAAAACCCATTCTTTAGCATTTCTGCTAAAATTAAAACCAATCTGTCATTATCAGGTAATGCATCAGGTCCAATGAGGCGCACAATTTGTTGAAGTCTCTCTTCTCTTTTTAAAAGATCTAAGGCTTCCAAGCGAATAGTTGCCCACCTTGGGTCAAACTTATCCCACCACTCTCGCACCTCTTGTGCATATTCTGAATATGACTCTATCCATCCTATTGCAGGATAATGCCTTGAGTTTGCAAGCTCTCTGTCCAATGCCCAAAAACATCGAATAAAGCGCTTTGTATGCTGTGTAACAGGCTCTGAAAAATCTCCACCAGGGGGTGAAACGGCACCAATAATTGAAACTGACCCTTCTCCACCAGACAAAGCTGTAATACGACCTGCTCTTTCATAAAATTCGGCCAAACGAGTTGGTAAGTACGCAGGGAAACCTTCTTCCGCTGGCATTTCTTCCATACGGCCAGAAAGCTCACGAAGTGCTTCTGCCCAACGACTTGTTGAATCGGCCATAATAGCAACGTGCATTCCCATATCACGACAGTATTCTGCTAGTGTAATACCAGAATAGAGTGAAACTTCGCGAGCAGCAACCGGCATATTAGAAGTATTTGCAATAAGTATAGTTCTCTCCATAAGTGAACGACCTGTCCTTGGGTCAATCAATGAAGGGAACTCTGTGAGAACATCTGTCATTTCGTTTCCACGTTCTCCACAACCAATATATACAATGATATCCGCATCACACCATTTAGCAACAGCGTGTTGTGTCATAGTTTTTCCTGTACCAAATCCGCCTGGTATCGCCGCAGTTCCCCCCTTTGATAAAGGGAAAAAAACGTCAATTACTCGTTGTCCTGTAACAAGGGGTTCTGTAACAGTTAATTTTTGTGCATAGGGGCGAGGCTTTCTAACTGGCCAATATTGAGCTAAATATAACTTTTCACCTAACTCTGTTTCGCCAATAACATCTTCAATAGTATAATCGCCTTTTTCAGCTATTTTTGCGAGCACTCTACCCTTTGTTAAAGGTGGTACCATAATTTTGTGGTTTATTGAAGAAGTTTCTTGCACTTCACCTATTATCATACCAGGTGAGATTGCACTACCTTCTTGTAATGTCGGATTAAATGTCCACTGCTTTGAAATATCAAGGGGTTCTGCACGAAGACCAGGCCTTAAAAAAGCACCCATATCATCATACATCGTTTTAAGAGGTCTTTGAATACCATCGTAAATTGTACCAATGAGCCCTGGACCTAGGCGGACAGAAAGAGGACGTTGCTGTGATACAACTTTTTCACCAATACACATCCCAGTATTATCTTCGTAGATTTGTATTGTAGCAGAACCAGCCTTTAGACGAATAATTTCTCCAATTAGTTTTGCTTCTCCTACTTCTACTACGTCGTAAAGCCCACATGAATCAAGCCCCTCTGCATAAACAATCGGTCCTGAAATTCGTGTAATTTTTCCTTCAATCATTCGGGCAATCCCCCACTAAAAAGAGTTGTCGCCAATTCATAACTATTTTTATCAATAATTTGTTCAACAAGCTCCCCTATAAATACTCTGCAACGGCGTGATTTATCTTCTGTTTCAATAATCATGCCCTCAGCTTCACCATATTCTGTTTGTAAGTTAGCTTTTACTACAGAGTCCATTTCTACACATTCTAAAACTGACGCAGACTTTAGTTCTGTTTTCACGAGTTTTAGAATTTCTTCTTTTTGAAAACCTGCTACTTGTATACGCAGGTTACTGTTTTCAAGATATGCTTTATATCGAACAACTAAACCTTTAATTAAAGATAGCTTTTTTTCCGTAGATAAACTTTTAAGATATCCTATTATGGCTTGTTGTATTTCTTTTTTTTCAAATTCAACTAAATATCGCTTTCGGTCAAGAGGTTGTGACGCCATTAAATCTCGTTTATGATTAGCAATTTTTTCATCATAAAACTGGCTTTTTTCTTTTGTTATTTTTTCCACTCTATCTGCGACAGCGCTTAATATTGTTTTACATTCATTTTGCGAGTTCGTTAAAATACGCTCTGCTTTTTTGCGGGAATCTTCAAGTATCTCTGAGTCAATAATTGCCGTTGAACGAAGTTCTTCCA